>DAOSUG010000220.1:0-4611 GCA_035378545.1 Micropruina sp.
GAACCCGCTGAAACCGGCGAACCGTTGGGCGAGCCTGCCGAGGCCTCAGGGGGCGAGCCTCCCGAGGTTGACGAACCGTTGGTCGATCCTGCCGAGGCCTCAGGTGGCGATCGCCCTGCACCGACGCTGCTGGTCAATGCGTCGCCCGTGGCGCAACAGGGCGTCGCCGCAGGAGCCGTGGCGGCAGGCGCTCCGGCTGCCCGCTCGGCGACGGCGGTCGACGACGGGTTCGTGCTGGCCAGCGAGGCGCTGAGTGTGAGAATCGACGGGTCCGGACACGTGGTCGGCGCGGTCGACCTGACTTCGGGACGCGACGCCATCGCGGAAGGCGAGCGCGGCAACCTCTTGCAACTACATCAGGATTTCCCCAACCTCTGGGACGCCTGGGACGTCGATGCCGCCTACCGACAGATGCGGGTCGACCTGGACGCCGCCGACGAGGTGCTGCTCGACAGCGAGGTGGTCGTGGTGCGCCGCTCGTTCGGGGCGTCGTCCGTCGAGCAGCGGCTGTACCTGGCGCCGGACGGACGCTCGCTACTGATCGACAACACCGTCGACTGGCACGAGCGGGAGAAGTTCCTCAAGCTGGCCTTTCCGATCGACGTGTTCACCGACACCGCCGTGGCCGAGACCCAGTTCGGCTTCCACGCCCGCACCACCCACGACAACACCAGTTGGGAGAACGCCCGCTTCGAGACCCACGCCCAGCGCTGGTTCCTGGTGCAGGAGCCGGGGTTCGGCGTGGCGTTCGCCAACGACTCGTCCTACGGCTTCGACGTGACCCGTAGGCGCCGCGGGAGCACCCTGGTGCAGGACGTCCGGTTCTCGATGTTGCGGGCCCCCCGGTTTCCCGACCCGCGGACCGACCTCGGGGTGCAGCGCATGCGCTTCGCGATCGCCGTCGGAGCCGATGAAGCGCGCTCAACCGAACTGGGCTGGGCGCTCAACGTGCCGGCACGCGCGGCTGGCGGACGGGCACTGGAGGCATTGGTCAGCTCGAGCGATCCGCGGGTGCTGATCAGCGCGGTCAAACTGGCGGATGATCGCTCGGGCGACCTGGTCGTCCGGGTGTACGAGTCGACGGGGGGCCGGGCGGCGTCCGAGATCCGGGTCGCACTTCCCGTGTCCGCAGTAAGCGCCGCGGACCTGCTCGAACGCCCCGGCGAGCCCCTTGGCCACTGCCCCACCGACGACGGCGCGACGATTCCGCTGACTCTTCGACCGTTCCAGGTGCAGACCCTGAGAATCACCTGCGGCGAGCGTTCCACGTGATCCAGAGATCGCTAGCCGCTGATCACCCCTGGGGTCGCGCTCGTCGAGCCCCCTCGTGGGCAGTGGTTTCGACACGCTCAACAACGGATGGCGCCTTGATCAGCGCTCCCCACTGGGGCGCTGCGAAAGGGTCGAAACTGAAATCCCTGCACCAGTGAGCCGGGTCCACGCTCGTTCAGGCGGGAGTCTGCTCACTGGTGCTGGGATTTCAGGCGCCGCGGTCTGCAGAGCGCTGACCTGGCGCTTGTCGAGTTCGTCGAGACGCCTCGGTGGACAGAGGTTCCGTCAACCGCAGCCAACGATCGTGCGTTGATCAGCACTCCCCCACGAGGGCGCTGCGAGAGGGCCCGAACTGAAATGCCTGCACCAGTGAACCGGGTCGCCGCTCGTTCAGGCGGGACTCTGGCCACTGGCGCTGGGATTTCAGGCGCCGCGGTCTGCGCATCCAGTCCCGTCAGGTCGGCTTGCCTGTGAACGAGCTGTCGAGATCCATCACGACTGCCCCGTGAAGCTACTGGGCTCGGTCAGCCCTCCGGCCCTTTCAGCCGCCCGACTCCGCGCTTATGCTCTCGCCATGTCTCGCGCTCGTCTCGCCGTCGCCGGCGCGCTGGTCGTGCTTCTTCAGGTTGTCGCGGCATTCGGCACTGCCGGCCCCGCCCGCGCCGATTCGGGCCTCAGCGTCAGCAGTCGCACGGTGACCGTCAGTAGCCAGGGACGCAGCTTCAGCGCCCTGCTCGTGCAGCCGACGGGCTCACGCCCCGGCGCCTACCCGGTGGTGACGTTCGGACACGGCTTCGCGCAGTCGGCCAGCCGGTACGGCTCCACGCTCAACGCCTTGGCCGCTCGCGGCTACATCGTGATCGCGCCGAACAGCCAGACCGGTCTGCTGCCCAGCCACTCGGCCTTCGCGAAAGACCTGGGCGCGGCCATCGCCTGGGGGCACGCCACCCAGCCCAACTCGCATCCCACCCTGGACGCCGTTCTGGGCCACTCGATGGGCGGCGGCGCGGCCGTACTCGCCGCGTCTGCGAACCCCAGCATCGACACCGTCGCAACGCTGGCTGCGGCCAACACC
Source organism: Micropruina sp. (assembly GCA_035378545.1). Classification (GTDB taxonomy): domain Bacteria; phylum Actinomycetota; class Actinomycetes; order Propionibacteriales; family Propionibacteriaceae; genus Micropruina. Next base: position 2,348 of record DAOSUG010000220.1, read on the forward strand.
AACCCGTCAGCGGCGACCGCCGCCCGCTCGCTTTCGGTGCCTGCGCTGTTCGTGGTGGGTTCATCCGATTCGGTGGTGAAGCCGTCCAACACGCGGGCGATCTACGATGCCGCTCCGTCCCCGGCCACCTGGGTGTCCATCACCGGCGGCTACCACTGCGGGTTCCTGGACTCGTCATCGTTCTTCGGACTGGGTTGCGACAACGGATCCATCTCACGCTCGCAACAGCTCGCACTGTCGAACACCCTGCTCGGCGATTGGCTGGACGCCACCCTGAAGTCGGGGCCGGCCTTCAACCGTCCGGTCGGCACCACGGGCGAGCAGAAGTAGCGCCCTTCCGGCACGATCGCGAGCCTGGGACAGCGACCCGGCTGAGGATTGCGGTCGCCCACAGGCGGTAGAGTGAGCAAGCGCGTTCGCGCGGGCCTATAGCTCAATTGGCAGAGCAGCGGACTTTTAATCCGCGGGTTCTGGGTTCGATTCCCAGTGGGCCCACCAGGGATTGCATCGGTGCGACCAGCTGACGGCCGGCACCGGCTACGACTACGTCACCCGAAACACAGCGACGATGTGGCCACGGCCGGGATTCTCCCGTCAAGAGGGCGATCACCGTCAGGCGGTGGTCAGTACAGACCGAGGACCAGGGTGAGGGCTCGGTCGAGATCAGCCAGTTCGGACGGGCCGAGCCGGCCGGCGAACTCGCCGAACCGGGTCTCTGCGTTCACGGCCGCCGTCTGCTCGACCAGCACGTACGTCGTTGTGCCGTCCATGGTGATCCGGGGCCGGAAATCGGTCGGGAGTGCGCTGGTCGAGGTCGGTGCGACCAGGATCGTGGAGAGCAGCAGGTCGTCGGACTGGACGACCACGCCGTAGCGGGGCCCCCGCTGTTCGTGGCCTTCGGCGGTTCGACTGGTGCGCAGCCGGTAGATGTCACCACGCACGCAGCTGCTCCATCTCGTCGGCCAGTCCCAGCATTTCGGCGCGATCGGCGGGATCCTCACGCACCTGCTTCGCCTGTTGCCGCACCCGCGCCAGGACGGCTTCCCGCTCGGCAGCGCGGATCGCATCCCGTACTACCTCGGAGCGATTCTGGCCGGTCAGCTCGACGAGGTGCGCCAAGGCCGCCGTTGTCTCCTCGTCTACCCTGATCACGATCTGACTCATGAATGTATACTACTGCCTGCGATGCGGGGCGCAATGCAAACTTCCTCGACGCAGGCGCTCGCGATCGCCTTCTGGCTGACAGCGAGCACCTCGGCCCGTGGCTCATTCTCGGCCGCGCCCTGCGGCAGGGTCACCGCGTCGTGCAGCTGGATGCCGTACCCATTCGAGGCTCGCCAACGGTGACGGTCTGTGCGCTTGCCGCGCCGTCCGGCAGAACGATCTGCTCGAGCGGCTGTCCGCACGAGCGGAAGGATCTGGTCAGCGAGGGTTACGTACACATCTTGCCGGTTGCTCCGTGTGTGATTGCAGCCAAGTGGTCGGCCATCGGTGAAACGGAGGATGACCTCCGCTATTCGAGAACGGACGTGTTCGAGCCGACTGGGTCGACGTCACTGTGGACATCCGGGCAGTCGACGAGGCAGCAGCCGCAGACGCGGGTGCCGTCGGAGAGGACCAGGTCGGCGTCGTTGGTGAAGGAACAGCCGTCCTTGTGACACGTGAACGTGCGTGATCGATGCTGCAATAGTTACCAGGACTGTAACATTTGCAGTATGGAAAGGCGAGAGGCGGTCGACGTGGTTGCTTCATTGGCGGAGGGCCAGTGGGGCATGTTCACAACCGCGCAAGCAGAGGAGCTGGGCGTCTCCCGCGTGGACGTGGCGCGCTTGGTGAGCGGTCAGCTTGCGCGGCGATTGCGTCACGGTGTGCACATCATGGCCGGGGCGCCGTCCAGTCCCATTGAGGAGATTCGGGCCGAGTGGCTCGCCACCGAACCCAGCCGGTCGGCGGGGGCACGAAGGGACGACCCTGAACCAGTGATCGTCTCCGACGAAAGCGCGGCGGCCGTCCACGGCGTCGGCGACTTATCGCCTGGAGGCGTGCACCTCACCTCGGCTCGACGACTCCAATCTCGACAGCGCTGGGTGAAGCTGCATCGCCGTCAGATCAGCGAACGTGAATACAGCTGGATAGACGGACTCCCGGTCACCACGCCTCGGCGCACTCTTGAAGACCTCGCGAACTCCGGTAGATGGGAACCGGACCAGTTGCGGGCCCTCGCGAACGACGCGATCGGTCGTGGCCTGATTCCTCCCGCGGAC
>DAOSUG010000221.1:0-4605 GCA_035378545.1 Micropruina sp.
AGTCGAAGGCCGAGCTCGACCGGTTCTGCGACGCCATGATCGCGATCCGGGGCGAGGCGGACGAGGTGGCGGCGGGTCGGTGGCCCGCCGACGACAATCCTCTGCACAACGCCCCCCACACCCAGTTCAGGGTGGCTGCCGACGAGTGGACGCACCCGTACCCGCGCACCCTGGCGGCCTACCCGGGCGGCGTCCGGCTGGGCAGCATCGGCACCGGCGCCACCGACAAGTACTGGCCGGCCAGCGCCCGCATCGACGGTGTGTACGGCGACCGCAACCTGGTCTGCTCGTGCCCGCCGGTGGAGAGTTACGCCGACTGAACGGGACCCGGGTGTGAGATCCCGGCGTTCGCCGGGATGACGGATGGGGTCGGGATGACGCAAGGGACCGGGTCCGAGATCCCGGCGCCGGGATGAGTGAAAGGGCCGGGATGACGCAAGGGACCGGGGTGTGAGATCCCGGCGTTCGCCGGGATGACGGATGGGGTCGGGATGACGCAAGGGACCGGGTCCGAGATCCCGGCGTTCGCCGGGATGACGGAAGGGGCCGGGATGACGGAAGGGGCCGGGATGACGGATGGGGCCGGGACGACGGAGCGGACCGGGGTGTGAGATCCCGGCGTTCGCCGGGATGACGAAACTGGCGGGGATGACGGATGGGGCCGGAGGTCGACCCGCCCGCAATGGTGTACGGCGCTCCGATGTCGTCCGGCTAGGCTGAACGCGCCCGATGACCGAAGGGACGAACCGATGCCTGACTGGCTCGCGCAGTGGGTGGAGAAGCTCAAGGCGATACCGTGGGTGGCGCACCTGCTGCGCATGCAGGAGCGGTTCACCGAACGCTTGGGCAACCAGTTCGCCGCGGCCGTCACCTACTTCTCGTTGATGTCCCTGGTGCCGATTCTGCTGTTCGCGTTCGCGATGCTCGGCATGGTGCTGACGGTGTTTCGGCCCGATCTGCTCGATCAGGTCAGCCAGTTGATCGAGACCCAGTTTCAGAACAACCCGTTGGGTACCCAGATCGTCGCCGTGATGGAACGAGCCCTGGCGGGCTGGGCCACCCTGGGCCTGGTCGCCCTGGCGATCTTCGCCTGGTCCGGGGCAACCTGGATGGCGAACCTGAAGAGCGCGATCCGGGCCCAGATGCGGCCGGACTTCAGCGTGCAGGAGAAGAAGGGCAACATCGTCGTCGAGACGCTGGCCAATCTCGGCACGCTGCTTCTGCTGCTGGTCAGCATCCTGATCATGTTCTCGCTGGCGGCCACCGCCACCTCGCTGTCGCAGGTGGTGCTCGGCTGGCTCCAGGCTCCCGACACCTGGGTGAGCCGGCTGGTGGTGTACGTGGCACCCATTCCGGTATCGATCGCGGTCGGATTCGTGCTGTTCGCCTTCCTGTACAAGGTCAGCTACCAGCAGCGCGTCTCGCGCCGGGTCTGGCTGCTGGGCGCGCTGTCGGGCTCGGTCGGGCTGGCCGTGCTGCAGTACTCCGCCACCCTCATCTGGGGCATGTTCTCGGGCAACGCCGCGGCATCCATCTTCGGGCCGGTCATCATCATGATGCTGTTCTTCAACCTGTTCGCCACCCTGATCCTGATGATCGCCGCCTGGATGGCCACCGCTGAGTTGCAGCCGGTCTACCGCTCACCGCTGGCCCAGGACGTCGGCGACGCGCCTGCCGAGTTGGGCGACCCCGTGCCCATGGTGCACGAGGCCGTGGCGCAGAAGGCGATGAAGGTGGGCATGGGTACGGGCTATCTGCTCGGCGCGGCGACCGGCGTCGGGCTGGGCGCGATCATCGCCGGCGTGCTGGGTTGGTTCGCGCGGCTCGTCCGTCGACCGTGACGCCGCGGGGCGCGTCTCGACGCGGCTTCGGTGTGGAGCCCTTTCACGTGATGGAGGTGCTCAAGGCGGTAGCGGAGCGTCGCCGCACCCACGATGACGTGGTGCTGCTCTGCGTCGGGCAGCCGTCCACACCGGCGCCGGCGGCGGTGCGTGCGGCGGCCGAGCAGGCCCTGCATGCCGACGTGCTCGGCTACACCGAGGCCGCCGGTACCCGCGCCTTTCGCGAAGCGGTCGCCACGCACTACCGCGACCGCTACGACCTCGCCGTCCCAGCGGACGAGGTGATCGTCACCACGGGATCCTCCGGCGGGTTTCTGCTGACGCTGCTGGCGGCCTTCGACCCGGACGATCTGGTGGCGATCACCCGTCCGGGCTACCCCGCGTACCGCAACGACATCGTCGCCACCGGGTGTCGCCTGCTTGAGCTCGCGTGTGGCCCCGCAACCCGTTATCAGCCCACTGTGTCGATGCTGGAGTCGCTGCCCGAGCGGCCCGCCGGCCTGGTGATCGCCAGCCCGGCCAACCCCACCGGCACCATCATCGACGGTGCCGAACTCGCGGCCATCAGCGCCTGGTGTGCCGCCAATGGCGTGCTGTTGATCAGCGACGAGATCTACCACGGCATCGGCTTCGGTCGCACCACCGCCTCCGCCCGGCAGTACGGGCGCGAGTCGGTGGTGCTGGGCTCGTTGAGCAAGTACCAGTCGATGACCGGCTGGCGGGTCGGTTGGTTGCTGCTGCCGGAGGCGCTGCGGCGTCCGGTCGAACTGCTGCAGGGCAATCTCGCGATCTGCGCCCCGGCACTGTCGCAGGCGGCCGGTGTCGCGGCTTTCGGGGCCGAGGCCCGAGCCGAGCTGGACGCCCACGTGCGCCGCTACGCCGCCAACCGCGACCTGCTGCTGGCGCGGCTGCCGGAGCTGGGCATCACCAACGTCGCGCCACCCGATGGCGCCTTCTACGCGTGGTGCGACATCGGCCACCTGACCGACGACTCGCAGCGCTGGTGCGCCGAGGCGCTCGCCGCCACGGGGGTCGCGCTGACCCCGGGCATCGACTTCGATCCGGTCGAGGGGCACCGATTCATGCGGCTGTCGTTCTGCGGTACCGGCGCCGAGCTGACCGAGGGCATCAATCGCCTGGTGGACTGGCTCGGCTGAGCGGATCGCCTCGACCCGTGGGTCGCCCGGGCCCCCCACTGGGGGTCAGCCTCGCTTTCGGAAGAACGTCACCGCGCGATGTCGCCCCACCGTGCGCCAGTGATCGCGAGCAGGTCGGTGGGGGAGAGTTCCACCTGTAGCCCGCGCTTGCCGGCGGAGACGAAGATCGTGTCGAACAGCTGCGCGGTCTCGTCCAGCACCGTGGGCAGTGGAGTCTTCTGACCGATCGGAGAGATACCGCCGACGACGTAGCCGGAGGTCCGCGCCGCCTCCTCGGGCTTGGCCATCACCGCCTTCTTGGCATCGAGCGCGGCGGCGAAGGCCCTCAGGTCGAGTTGCCCAGCCACCGGCACGATGCCGACGGCGAGCGGGGGACGTCCGACACCGATGTCGACCACCAGCGTCTTGAAGATGCGCAGTTCGTCCACCCCCAACTCGCGGGCGGCCTCGGCGCCGAAGTCGTGACTGTCGTCGTGGTGGGTGTAGGGATGCAGGGTGAATGTGACCTCGGCGGCGCTCAACGCCTCGGTCGCAGGCGTGCCCCCGGAATGCTTGCCGCTCACCGGTTCAACCTAGTCGTGGTTCGTCGCCACCGGCCGCGATGGACGGCGCGGCGCGGCCCTGGCACCCGTCCGGTGCCCGTCACTACGGCGGCCACCGGTCGATCCGGGATTAGGGTGAGGTCGTGGATGCAGCGGAGTTCAGAGAGCACGGTCACCGGTTGATCGAATGGATCATCGACTACCACGATCGGCTCGACTCGTTGCCGGTGCAGTCGCGGGTCGAGCCGGGCGACATCGCAGCGCTGTTGCCCGAGCATCCCGGCGATCCGGACGGCTTCGACGCCCTGGTCGCCGACCTCGACAAGGTGGTGGTTCCCGGCCTGACCAACTGGCAGCATCCGGGCTTTTTCGCCTGGTTTCCGGCCAACACCAGCTATCCGGCGATTCTGGCCGAACTCGTCTCGGCGGGGCTGGGCGTGCAGGGCATGAGCTGGGCCACCAGCCCAGCCGTCACCGAGATCGAGACCCGCATGATGGACTGGATGATCGACCTGCTGGGTCTGCCCGACACGTTCCGCAGCACGAGCGAGGGCGGCGGCGGGGTGATCCAGGGCTCCGCGAGCGAGGCCACCCTGACCTCGATTCTCGCGGCCCGCCACCGCGCCACCCAGGGCGCCGTCAACGTCGACTCCGACACGACCAAACTCGTCGCCTACGCCACTTCGCAAGCGCATTCGTCCATCGAGAAGGGGTTGCGCATCGCCGGCATCGGCACTGCGAACCTGCGGGTGGTGCCACACGACGAGAACTTCGCCATGCGCCCCGACGCGCTCGCGGAACTGATCGAGGCCGACCGCGCCAACGGACTGGTGCCGTTCTGGGTGTGCACGACCCTGGGCACCACCAACTCGCTGGCGATCGACCCCTTGCGCGCGGTGGCCGAGGTTGCCCGGGCACGCGACCTGTGGCTGCATGTCGATGCCGCGATGGCAGGCATCGCCACCTTGTGCCCCGAGTTCCGCTGGCTGAACGACGGCTTGGAGTTGGTCGACAGCTACAGCACCAACCCGCACAAGTGGATGGGCGTCACCTTCGACTGCAACC
>DAOSUG010000222.1:0-4571 GCA_035378545.1 Micropruina sp.
CCGCCGACGCCGCAGCGCTCAAGGCGCACGGCTTCGAGGCCGCCGCCGGCACCGCGATCCGGCTGTGGTCGGGCAGCGGCGCAGCCACGGTGGCGGGCGGCGTCGGCGCGGAGCCCACTCTGGCCTCCGTGCGCGATGCGGCCGCTGCGATCGCGCGGACGGCGGATGCCGAGCCCTCCCTGGCGATCGAACTGCCGAGCCTCGCGGGGCTGGACGATGCCGCGGTCGCCGAAGCGGTGGTCGAGGGCGCGGTCCTGGCCCGCTACAGCTACGACGCACTGAAGGCCGAGCCCACTCGGGTGCCGATCACCACACTCACCCTGGTGATCGCCGAGGGAGTGGACGAGGCCTCAGCCCGGACCGGCGCCGAACGTGGCCGTGTGCTGGCCGCCGCGACCGCGCTGACCCGCGACCTGGCCAACACCCCGCACAACCATCTCACCGCCACCATGCTCGCCGACTTCGCACAGCGGTTCGGTGCCGAACGTGGCCTCGACGTCGAGGTGTTCGGCCCGGACGAGGCGCGTGAGTTGCGGCTGGGCGGCCTGCTGGCGATCAATGCCGGCTCCGTCGAACCGCTGCGCATGATCAAGCTGACCTACCGGCCCGACGGCGAGCCGAGCCGCCCCGTCGGGCTGGTCGGCAAGGGCATCACCTATGACGCCGGCGGCATCAGCCTCAAGCCGTCCGACGGGGTGCACGCCATGATGAAGAACGACATGACGGGTGCGGCGGCGATCCTGGCCGCCATGGGCACCCTGCGCGAACTCGGCTGCACCAACGAGGTGACCGGCTGGTTGATGTGCACCAACAACATGCCGTCCGGCTCGGCGACCGCGCTCGGCGATGTGCTCACCATGCGCAACGGGTTGAGCGTCGAGGTGATCGACTCCGATGCCGAGGGCCGGCTGGTGATGGCGGACGCCCTGGTGCTGGCCGCAGAGAGCGAACCGGACGCGATCATCGACATCGCCACCCTGACCGGTTCGGCCGGGCGCGCGCTGGGCCCCGACATGGGTGCCGTGCTGGGCAACAGCCAGGCCACCGTCGATGCGGTGATCGCCGCCGGCGGCGTGGCGGACGAGCCGGTGTGGCAACTGCCGCTGCATCGGCCCTACCTGCGCATGCTGGACTCGACCACCGCCGACATCTGCAACTGCGCCGCGGTCGGACTGCCCGATGCGATTCTGGCCTCGCTGTTCTTGGAGAAGTTCGTCGCCGACGTACCGTGGGCCCACATCGACATCGCGGGCACCGCGCAGGCCGATGCCGAACGCTCCGTGCGGGTGCCCGGCGGTAGCGGGTTCGGAGCCCGGCTGTTGGCGCACCTGCTGACCCGGGACTGGTGACCCCCGCGGAACCTGGACGTGGCGGTTTCGCCAGAAGTCCCGCCAGGGAGGACGATGGGCGCATGACCCAGCATCGTGTACGGCGTGCCGTCGCGGCCTCCGCCACTGCGGTGGCGCTGTTGGTCGCGCCGGTGATCGGCTGGTCCACCGTGGTCGCGCAGGCGGTGCCGGCCGAGACCGGGACGGCGCAGCCGTACGCGACGGACGAAGCGACCGCGGCCCCGTCGGAAGCCGATCCGGAGCCGACCGGCACCGACGACCCGCCCGCGACCACGGCTCCCCCGGCGACCACCGCGCCGCCCACGCCTGCGCCGCCGTCCGCACCGACGCCGACGACCCCCACCACCGCCGCGCCGACACCGACGGCTGCGCCGACCGAGTCGGTCCCCACGGCCACCACCACCCCCAGTCCGGGGGCACCGGCGACGATGCCCGCCGTTCCACCGGCGTACACCCAGGCGCACGGATCACCCGCCTCGTGGGTGATCGCGGTCCTTGCCCTGGCGGTGGGCGGGGTCGCCGGCTTCGTGCTGCGCCGCCGCACCCTGCGTGCGGTGCGCGCTGCCCCCGCGCCGATCCCGGCGCACACCACGTCGTTGCCCCCGCTCGGTAGCCTTCAGGCCCCGCGCGGCATCTTCGTCGAGGACGCGGCCGACAAGCTCCACGCGCTGGAATCCACCGGGCAGGCGATGATCGATGCGGGCTATTCGGTCGCGGCCGTCCGGCAGGCGTTGGAAGAGGTCGCCGAGGCCAGCGGATATCCCGACACCGAGGTGGTGGTCTTTCCGACCGCCCTGTTCGTCTCGGCGCGCGGACTGGGCGAGGTGCGCACCGGTGCCGTCACCAGCGGAGCCAGCCGGCTCAACCTGGCCCAGGTGGACGCCCTGGACGACGTGGTCGGCGAAGCCCGGTACGGCCGGCTCGACGCGGCCGCACTGATCGCCCGGATCGCTGCCGTACGCACCCTGCCGCCGCCCTACTCGCCCGGACGCCGGGTGCTCGCCTACGGCGCAGCCTCGGCCGGCATCGCGGTACTGCTCGGCTCGTCCCTGCTCGGCACCGGGCTGGCCGCGGCGCTCGGCCTACTGATCGGCTGGGCGCTGACCCGCACCGAGAACGTGCCGCAGCAGTATCAGGCGCTGGTCACGGTCACCTGTGCGTTCGTGGTCGGGGTGGTGGTGCTGCTGGTGGTCCGGCAGGGCTTGGACCCCGGGGTGCTGCCCTCACTGATCGCCCCCCTGGTCACTTTTCTGCCCGGCGCCCTGCTCACCACCGGTGTGGTGGAGTTGTCGACCGGCCACATGATGGCCGGTGCCGGGCGCCTCGCCGCCGGCGCCATGCAACTCGTGCTGCTGGCGGCGGGCGTGACGGCCGCCGCCACCCTGGTCGGGGTGCCCAGCCTCGAGTTGGTCGGCGCGGACCAGCCGCTCGGCCCGCTGGCCCCGTGGCTGGCTGTTGCCGTTTTCGGCATCGGCATCGTGATCCACTCCAACGGCCGGCCCGGGGCGATCGGCTGGGTGCTGCTGGTGCTGTACGTCGCCTACGGTGCCCAGGTGCTGGCCGACATCGCGGTGGGCGGTGTGCTGTCCGCGTTCATCGGCGCACTGGCCATGACGCCGGTGGCGGTACTGGTGGCCCAGCAGCCGTCCGGGCCGGCGGCCTTCGTCAGCTTCTTACCGGCGTTCTGGCTGCTGGTCCCCGGCGCGCTCGGACTGGTCGGTGTCACCAATCTGTTGGACGGCAACTCGGCCGGTTTGGGCGCACTGCTCACCACCATGTCGACCATGGTGGCGATCGCTCTGGGCATTCTGGCCGGTTCGGCACTGGGTGACCGGCTCGCGCCGACCCGCCGGGCTTTGATCTAGGCGACCACGCCATTGAAGGAGCAGCTATGAACCACCGGACCAGCGGCCTCACGGCCCTGGTGCTAGGCCTCGCCATCGCGCTGAGCGGTTGCACCGGCCAGACGCCGACGCCCACCGCACCCACCACCAGCCTCGCCGCGACGCCCGTCACGCCACCCACCGTGAAGCCGGCGGACCCATTGCAGGTCAAGGATCTGGCGGCCTTCAGCGGCGTCGCCAAGCTCGAGGCCGGGTCGAACTGCACCGGCACCCTGATCGACACCGGCGTGCCATCCGGCCCCGCGTACCTGCTGACCAACGGTCACTGCGTCGGCGATATCGCTCGTTCGGCGCAGGCGACGACCACGAACCTGGATTGGTTCGGCACCGCCACTTTCCTCGCCGCGGACGGCAACCAGTCCGATGCGCTCACCGTGGACGTCACCCAGTTGGCCTACTCGACGATGCGTGACACTGACACCGGCATCGTCCGGCTGAAGCCCTCGCTGGCCGAGCTGAAGGCGCTGGGCATCCGGGCCGTTCCGATCGTGGCCGCCCAACCCGCCGCCGGCACGAAGGTGGTCAACGTCGGGGTACCGGTGCAGGACATGATGCCCGACCAGTGGATCCTGCGCCGCGGCGAATGCACGCTGGGCGCGCAACACACCGTGATCGAAGCGGCGTGGCTGTGGTTCGGGGTGTGGAGCAACGACTGCCCCGGCATCATTCAGGGCTCCAGCGGCTCGCCGCTGTTCACCCTAGGTGCGGACGGATCGCCCACCGCGATCGCCGCCATGATCAACACCACCACCGGCGGAGCGACCGCGGCCAACGGCGGGGCCTGTTCGATCAATCACCCCTGCGAGGTCAATCACGGCACGGCGTCCATGGTCGAGAACACCAGCTATGCCCAGAGCGTGGCGCGGCTCGGACGATGCTTCGACGCGTCCGGCGCATTCGATCTCGGCGATTCGTGCCCCTTGCCCACCGCGACCGTCTGGGCGGAGTTGGGCGGAGGCGCGTTCCGCGGCGGCAGCCTGCCGAACTCGTCGGCGCAAACCCGAGGTGAGCCTGGTCGGGGGTCAGGCGGGCAGGGTGCAGACGGCGTTGGTGCCGCTCGGCGACGGCACCGCGTGCCGACGCGCGGAGACCTACCAGGGCGCACCCAGCAAGGCCCTGCCGAAGGCCGGTGAGGAATGGGAACAGGTCGGCGTGACCGTAGCGGTCGTCCTGCCGAAGGTCGAGGGTCGTCACCTGCTCTGCGCGGTCAACGACGGCGACCTGGCCGGCGCGGCATCGGTGCTTTTCGACGTGGACATCACACCCCCACGATTCCCGGCTTCGGCCGACGTCGAAGACATCGGCGACGGTGCCGTGG
>DAOSUG010000223.1:0-4547 GCA_035378545.1 Micropruina sp.
GGCTACCTCAACACCGTCTACTTCGGACGCGGCGCCTACGGCATCCAGGCCGCCGCGCAGGCCTACTTCGGCAAGCCCGCCGCGAAGCTGACCGACGCCCAGGCCATCGCGCTCACGTCGATCGTGAACAACCCGGGCAACCTCGACCCGGCCAAGGGCGACAAACAGGCCGCCGACCTGCTGGAGCGCTACCAGTACACGATCAACGGCATGGTCGAGATGGGCACCATGACCGAGGCCCAGAAGGCCGAGATCTACTACCAGCTGCCCAAGTTTCCCAAGGTCGAGCGCGACAGCCAGTACGGCGGCCCCAAGGGATTCCTGCTCAACATGGTGCAGGACGAGCTGAAGGCCAAGGGCTTCAGCGACGAGCAGATCGCCGGCGGTGGGCTGACCATCCGCACCACCTTCGACGTCAAGGCGCAGGAGGCGGCGGTCGAGGCGGCGCAGAAGGTGACCGCCCAGACCGCGGCGGCCGGTAACAAGAAGGCCTCGAACCTGCACGCTGGGCTGGCCTCCGTCGATGTCGCCACCGGCGGCGTGCTGGCCCTCTACGGGGGCCCCGACTTCGTCAAGAACAGCCGCAACTGGGCGACCACCCCCCGTCCGACCGGCTCGACGTTCAAGCCCTACGCGCTGGGCGCCGCGCTCGCTCAGGGGTTCACCCTCAACGACACGCTCAACGGGTCGCAGTTCGTTCCGCCGGGCGCCGCCAGGCCCGTGCGCAACGCCGGCGACCGCAACTACGGCACGGTCACGCTGCAGCAGGCCACCACCCATTCGATCAACACCGCCTTCGTCGATCTCGAGACCCAGATGAAGGACGGTCCCGAGTCGACCCTCGCGTTCGCCCAGGCGGCGGGCCTGCCCAAGACGGCCGGCTGGGACCCCACCGTGGTGGTGCCGCTGGGCGTGCCCGAGGTCAGTCCGCTCGGCCAGGCCACCGGGTTCGCCACGTTCGCGCGCGGCGGCGAGCTGATCGAGACCCACGTGGTCGCCGAGGTCAAGAACGCCTCCGGTGCCACGCTGTTCAAGGCCGACACCTCGGCCGAGCAGACCATCGAGGCCGACGTGGCCAACGACGTCGCCTATGCGCTCACCCACGTGGTGCAGGACGGCACCGCCTCACGGGCCGGCGGCATGGGCTTTCCGATCGCCGGCAAGACCGGCACCTACTACCTGCGTGACGCGGCCGGTGGCGCCAAGACCAGCGCCGCCTGGTTCGTCGGCATGAGCAAGCAGATCGCGACCGCCGTCATGTTCGTGGCCGGCGATGAGGGCACGGACAACCTGAACGCCTACTCGTCCGGCTTTTACGGCGCCGGGCCGCCGCTGAGCACCTGGATGGCCTACATGTCGGTGGCGCAGAGCGGCTTGAAGGACGTTTCGTTCGATCCGCCCACGCAGCGCACCTCGACCCAGCGCCCGACGGCCCCGCCGCGCACGCAGCAGCCCACCACGTCCAGGCCGACCCAGACCGCCACCACCAAGCCCACCGAAACCGCGACGTCCGAGCCGACCACCCAGCCCACCGGCGAACCAACGGACGAGCCGACCGAGAAGCCCACGGAGAAGCCGACAGCCAAGCCGACGGCGACCCAGACGTGACCGCGCGCACGGCCTTCGGCTCAGGTGTGGGCCGCCGGGCCGAACGCGCCGGGGTGTGGTTCAACCCGCAACCCTGGGTGTTGTTGGCCGGCACGTGTTCGTTTCTGGTGCTGATGCTGCGGCAACTGCCCTGCGCGCTCGGTGCCCCGGTGTACAAGGCGATGTGCTACAGCGACATTCTGCCGTTGTTCTATGCGCGCGGGCTGTCCGAGGGCAAGGTGCCGTTCATCACCGCTGAGGTCGAGTACCCGGTGCTGACCGGCTTTCTGATGGACTTCGCCCGACGCATCACGATGGCCCTGGGTGGGCAGGTCGGGGCCGACCTGCCCGACTCGGTGGTCACCCATGCCGCCAACCTGTTCGTCGGCGTGAACGCAGTGCTGCTGTTCGCCTTCTTCATGCTCGTGCTGTGGGCACATCTGCGCTTGTCACGGCCCTGGGACGCGATGATGATCGCGGTCTCGCCGGCGGTGATCACCACCGGCCTGATCAACTGGGACTTCATGGTGGTGGCGCTCACCGCACTGGGGGTGCTGGCGTGGTCGCGCAAGCGTCCGGTGTGGGCCGGGGTGTGGCTGGGGCTCGGGGTGGCGGCCAAGCTCTACCCGCTGCTGTTGTTCGTGCCGCTGGCGGTGTTGTGCTTTCGTTCGGGCAGGCTGCGGCAGTTCTGGCTGGCGCTGGCCGGCGGCGTGGCCAGTTGGGTGGCGGTGAACCTGCCGATCTATCTGCTCAGCCCGTCGGGGTGGCTCTACTTCTGGACCTTCAACGTCGACCGGGGCGCCGATTGGGGCTCGTTGTGGTACGCGCTCAGCCTGGCCGGGGTGCAGGTCGACGACGTGTCGCGGGCGCAGAGCGTATGCATGGTGCTCGGCACGGCGGCGATCTGTGCGCTGCTGCTGCTGGCGCCACGCCGGCCCCGCTTCGCCCAGGGTGTGCTGCTGCTGCTGGTGCTGTTTCTGGTGGTCAACAAGGTGTACTCGCCGCAGTACGTGCTGTGGCTGCTGCCGTTTCTGGTGCTGGCCCGGCCGCGCTGGCGCGACTGGGCGGTGTTCGGCGTCTCGGAGACCCTGTACTTCATGGCCATCTGGGGCCAGCTGGACGGCACCCTGTCCACCGGCGCGGGCGGCTCGGGGCCCTATATGGCGGCGGTCTTCCTCCGCATCGGGGTGCAGTTGTGGATCGCCGCGCTGGTGATCCGCGACATCGTCCGGCCCGAGTTCGACCCCGTCCGCAACCCCCGGTGGAACAGCCGGCATGCGCTGAGCGAGCCGCTGCTCGACGATCCGGACGGAGGCGTGCTCGACCGGGCACCGGACGCGTCCTGGATGCGGGTCGTGCCATGGCTGCGCTGACGTTCGCCCCGCCGTCCCGACCGCTGGTGGGGGTGCGCGACGGCAGCCGGCTGGTGGTGCAGACCTGGCTGATCACGCGACTGCTGCTGGTGGCGGTGGCGCTGTGGGTGGGCAGGACGACGGGACGCTCGGCGTCCGACATGCTCGCCAACTGGGACGTGCAGCACTACTTCGAGATCGCCAAGCACGGCTATGCCGCCGACAACGACATCGCGTTCTTTCCCGGCTGGCCGCTGGTGTTGCGGGCGTTCGCCAGCCTCGGTGTGCCGATGCTCTGGGCCGGGGTGGGCCTGGCGATGATCTGCTCGGCGTTCGCGGCGGCGGCGCTGTACCGGCTGGGCGGGCCGATCGCGGCGGTGGTGTGGCTGCTGGCCCCCACCACGGTATTCACCATGGTGCCCTACACCGAGGCGCCGTTCTGCGCGGCGGCCTTCTGGGCGTGGGAACGCGCCCGAGCCGGACGATGGGGTGCCGCCGCCGGCCTGGCCGCGATCGCCTGCACGCTGCGGGTCTCAGGGCTGTTTCTGCTCGGCGCCCTGGTGATCCTGGCGTTGACGTCGCGCCGCTCGGGTGGATGGCCGGGCGTGCATCAGGGCGGTCAGGGCGCTCAAGGTTGGACGAGCGCGTCCGGCCAGCCCGGTGTGGTTGCTGGCTCGCGTGCGAGGGCAGGGGCACCCTCCGGTCGGAGTTGGCTGTCGTGGTGGCCTTGGCCCGGGCGACGCGTGGACGCGGCTGCGTCCGGTCAGGACGGCGAGGGGCGGGGCTGGTTCGCGTCGCGAGGAGTCGACCCGGGCGGCGTCGGCCGGGGCGAGGTCTCCCCGCGAGGAATCGCGGGGGGTGGTTTCTCGGGGGGTGGTTTCTCGTGGGGTGGTGCCGCTCAGTCTGGTTTTCCAGCGGACCGACGCACGTCCGGCGGGCAGGGGAACGGTTCGTCCACCGACGGGGCAGGACCGCTGGCGCGGGTCGCGGCGTCCCTGAGGTTGTGGTGGACGGGTGATCGGGCGCGAGCTCTCGCATGGTTGAGCATTCCGGCGGCGACGCTGTTCGCCTACATGTTCTACCTGTACCGGCTGACCGGCGACTGGAACGCCTGGTACCGCGCGCAGTCGACCGGCTGGCCGCGCGGCTTCACCTGGCCGTGGGTGTCGCTGCAACACACCCTCGAAGCGGCCGCGTCGAAGGCGTACCCCGCATTTCCGGAATGGTCGTGGGTGTTCCGGGCCGAGTTGGCGGCGATGGCGATCGGAGTGATCGTGACCCTGATCTGCCTGCGCAAGCACCGTTGGGCCGAGGCGGCCTGGGTGGGTGTTCAGGTGCTCGCCTTCTCGTGCTCGTACTGGTATCTGAGCGTGACCCGTGCGGTCCTGCTGTGGTTTCCGCTGTTCGTGCTGCTCGGCGAGCGACTCTCGGGCGGCTGGACCCTGACGCCCGGCCGGCGCCGGCTGCGCATGGTCGTGACGGCCATCGCAATCGCTGCGGCCGGGTACGTGCTGTGCTGGTGGGGCTGGCTGTTCTTCACCGGCAGGTGGGCAAGCTAGCGCACGCTTGAGCGCCTCGTGCGGCTTCCCAGGTCATGGTGGATCGGAG
>DAOSUG010000224.1:0-4537 GCA_035378545.1 Micropruina sp.
GCTCGCGTTCGTCGCAGCGCGCGGAATCGTTCGCCACCGAGCACAGGATTCCCCGCTGGCATGCGTCGTATGACTCGTTGGTCAACGACCCTGCGGTCGACGCGATCTATATCGCCACGCCGCACCCGCAGCACACCGACATCGCGCTGGCTGCGATCGATGCGGGCAAGTCGATTCTGGTCGAGAAGGCGTTCACGGCCACGGTCGAAGACACTGAGCGCATCGTGACCGCCGCACGGCAGGCGAAGGTTTTCGCCATGGAGGCGATGTGGACGCGGTTCAACCCCGCCATCGCCCATCTGCGCGAGGCGATCGCATCGGGCGAGCTCGGCGAGATCCGCGGGTGCCAGGGCGACCTGACCGCGTATCGCGAGTACGACCCGTCCGATCGCCTCTTCGATCCGGCCAAGGGCGGCGGGGCGGTGCTCGACCTGGGCGTGTACGTGGTGTCGTTCGCGCAGCACTTTCTCGGCACTCCCGAGGTGGTGCGTGCGGCCGGTGGGCGCTATGCCAGCGGAGTGGAGGGCGAGTTCGCGGTACTGTTCGGCTACCCGGACGGCCGTTCCGCCACGCTCGCCGGCGCCTTCACCACCTATGGCCCCGGACGCATCATGCTCACCGGCACCAAGGGCTGGGTGGACGTGCACCCGCGGTTCCACCGCAGCGCCTCGGTGACGATCTGGCGCGGCAAGCAGCCCGAGACGCTCGAGTTCGAATCGGGCTACCGGTTCGAGATCGAACACGTCGGCGAGTGCCTCGCCCAAGGGCTGACGGAGAGCCCGATCATGCCACTGGGCGACACGATCGCCGTGCAGGCGATCCTGGCCGAGGTGCTGTCCCAGATCTAGGTGGACAGCACGCACTAGGGGAAACGCTGATCAATGCCCGGCGTACTCGTCATACCAGGCTTGTGCCGGGATCCCGGGGTTTGCGGGCCACCAAGGCGATGCCGGTCAGGTGGTCGGCGTACTGCGTGAACGTGCGGCGCATGGCGAGCACCCGCTTGCGGGCGCCCGGGTCGCGCAACACATTCCAGACGATTCGAACCACCCGGCGAAGACCCTCGTCGGCCAGGTTGCGGCGCAACTGCAGCAGCGCCATCGGCGCGGTGCCCACCCATTCGACCTCCAGGCCGGAGTCGGTCAGCAGCGCCGTCCATTCGGCGGCGGTCAGGGGCCGGGCGTTGGCCTTGATCGAGCGGGCCAGCGCCTTGCGGATGTCGTCTCCGATGGCTGGGTCCAGGTCGTCAGGCTGGAGCCCGAGTTCATGGACGGCGTAGCGTCCGCCCGGCCTCAGTACTCGCACGGCCTCGTCGATGATCGCCTTCTTGCCGCGCTCGGTCTGCATGGTCAGCATGGCCTCGCCGATCACCACGTCCGCGGAGGCCTCGGGCAGGCCGGTCTGTGCGGCATCGGCGGTGATCGTGCGTCCGGCATCGCCGACCACCTCGGCGACCAGGGCCGCGGCGGACGGGTCGGCGTCCACGCCGACGTAGCCGGCCGGTCCGGCCTGCACGATGAGCGCGGCCGTCCGTCCGATGCCGGGGGCCAGCTCGACCACCTCTGCACCCTGCAGCCGGACGTGCGCCAGCAGCTGATTGGTCAGTTCCAGTCCGCCCGGGCGGAGCACGCGTTTGCCCAGGCGGGCCAGCAGCCAGTGACCCTGGACGTCTTCGATCCGGCGTTCGGACTGGGGTAGGGGAATGGTCATCGTCGCTCTCGATTCAGGTGGGAGGGGCGCTCAGTCGTTGGTCAGCAGAAACAGCGCGAGCTTGGACGGCTCCAGCGCCTTGACCGCATGAGGCAAGCGGGTCCGCAGGTGGATCAGGTCGCCCGGACGCAGGGTGACCGTGCGTCCGTCCGCGGTGATCTCGAAGGCGCCTTCGAGGGTCTGCAGCAGCACCGGGATCGCGGCGGTGTGCTCGCGCAATTCTTCGTCGGTGTCGAACGCGAACAACACCACGTTGGTGCCTTCGGCCTTCAGTACCGTGCGGGACACGGTTGATTGCGGTTGCACCTGCACCAGCGAAGCCAGGTCGGACAGGTCGGTCATCTGCGAGTCGCTCACGACTACTCCTATTTAATCTATGTTGATATGTACAAAATACAGTAGGCTGTCCGCATGCACAACGCCCCCCCGCTGGGACCTCGGCCGGCGCGCACCGACCGTCCGTCCGAGGCGGCCTTGCGCGTACTGCGTGTGCTGGCCTCCGGCGGCGAGCCGCTCACCAGCGCGGAACTGACCGCCGAGTTGGGCGGGCACCCCAACACCGTCCGGCCGCACCTGGACCGGTTGGTGGCCGAGGGCTTCGTCGACATCGTGGCCCTGCCCGCCGTCGGTCGTGGACGGCCGGCGCGCGCCTACCGTGCCACCATCGCCGGACGCCAGGTGGCCGGCCAGGACCACTCGACGCTGGCCGGCGCCGCCCTGCTGGGTGCAATCACCGACGAGTTGCGCGGTACCGCCGAACCCGCGTTCGCCGCCCGCCGGCTCGGACGATCCTGGGGCCGCCGGCTGGGTGCGGGATCGCGGCGGCAAGCGGGGCAGCCGGACCTGGCGGCGGGGCACGAGGTGGGGCCGATCGTGACCGCGCTGAGTGCCCTCGCCGGCCAGGGATTCACCCCCCAACCCGAGCCGGACGGACTGCACCTGCTGACCTGCCCGATGCTGGCCGAGGCTCGCGAAGCGCCGGAGGTGGTCTGCAGTCTGCATCAGGGCATGCTCGATGCGCTGTCGGACGCTCCGCTGCGGCTGGTGCCCTTCGCCGGGCCGGGGTATTGCCTGGTGAGTCCGGTCACGGACGACGACCGCAGCTGAGCTGAGGCCCCGGGGCGTCCGACGGGTAGAGTGGGTCCTCGACAGGGGAGCGCCACCACGGCGCTGAGAGTGCGGCAGGCCGCAGACCCTCGAACCTGACCCGGTTAGCACCGGCGTAGGGAGTCGAGTCATCTCCTCACCACAGGGTGAGCCCTCCGATAAGGAGGAACCGAACATGTCCACACGCAACCATCGACGCCGAGCCCTGAGGGCTTTGGCCGCCCTGGCGGGTCTCGCACTCTTCGCGGGTTGTGCCGGCGGTTCCGGTGCCACCGGGCCGGCCGACGGCACGCCGTCCACGGGTGCATCCACCACGGCGCCCACGGAGTCGAAGAAGCTGACCGTGGTCACCCATGACTCGTTCGCGCTCAGCGACGAGCTCAAGAAACAGTTCGCGGACGAGACCGGGTACACCGTCACCTACGTGGCGCCCGGCGACGGTGGCGCCCTGGTGAACCAGCTGATCCTGACCAAGGATTCGCCGCTGGGTGACGTGGTGTACGGCATCGACAACACGTTCGCCGGGCGGGCGGTCAAGGCGGGGGTGCTGACCCCCTACACGCCGGCCGACCTACCCGCCTCGGTGGCCGACCTCAAGGCGGACGACTCCGGCTCGCTCACGGCGGTCGACTTCGGCGACGTGTGCGTGAACGCCGACAAGAACTGGTTCAAGGCCAAGAACCTGCCGCTGCCGGTGACCCTGGACGACCTCGCCAAGCCCGAGTACAAGAACCTGCTGGTGGTCGAGAACCCGGCATCGTCGTCGCCCGGGCTGGCCTGGCTGGCGGCCACTGTGGGCGCCAAGGGCGACCCCGGCTACCTCGATTACTGGACCGCGCTGAAGAACAACGGCGTCCGCGTGGTCAAGGGCTGGACGGAGGCCTACTCCACCGAGTTCTCCGGGTCGTCGGGCAAGGGGTCGCGGCCGCTGGTGGTGTCGTACAGCACGTCCCCGGCGTTCGAGGTGCCCAAGGGCTCCGACCAGTCGAACACCACCGCGTTGCTGCAGACCTGCTTTCGGCAGGTGGAGTACGCCGGGGTGATCGCCGGCGCGCAGAACCAGGTCGGTGCGCAGAAGTTCATCGACTTCATGCTGAGTAAGAAGGTGCAGGCCGACATTCCGGGTGAGATGTACATGTACCCGGCCGACACCTCGGTCGCGTTGCCCAAGGAATGGGTGGCGCACGCACCCCTGTCGAGCAAGCCGTTCACGGTGCCGGCCGATGTAATCGCGGCTTCGCGTGACACCTGGATCCGCGACTGGACCGCGAAGGTGATCGGGTAAGCGATGAGACCCTCGGTCGAGCGTGGACGAGCGGACGTGCGTCCGTCGCTCGAGCGCGGGTCGGTCGCGGGTTCGTCGGTCGAGGGTTCGGCGGTCGAACCTTCGCCGCCCGCGTCTTCGTCACCCAAGTGTTCGGCGGTCGAACCTTCGTGGGTCGAGCTTGTCGAGACCGCGTCGTCGGGGTCCACGTCGCCCCGGTCTTCGTCGGTCGAGCCTGTCGAGACGGCGGTGTCTGGAACACCGTCGGTCGGAACACGACGCTCCTCGAGCACGACCACGGGGTCTGGTCAAGCTCGACCAGCGCATCGGGCTCGACCGAGGGATGGGGTTCGACCAGCGGATGGGGCTCGACCGGGGGAGGGGCCTCGACCAGCTCGCATCCCACTCGCTGCCGTCCTGTTCTGGGCCCTGGCCGTGCTGCTCCCGGTCGGCTTT
>DAOSUG010000225.1:0-4528 GCA_035378545.1 Micropruina sp.
GTGCCCGCCGCCGCGATGCAGAGCAGCAGCGCCGCGCCGCCGGTGGTGAAGGCGAGCGACAACGACACGCTCGAGACCTGGATCATGCCGGGGATCGCCAGCCCGCAGCAGATCGCCTCGAAGCAGAGCACGGCCATCAGCACCCGGTTCATCGGGTTGCTCGGCACCAGTCGCAGCGCCGGCGGCATCATGCTCGGCCCGGCCTCATCGCGACCCCCGGTCACGCACCAGTAGCGCGCGGGCCTCGCCGGCTGCGATCACCGAACCGGCGATCAGCACCCCGGCGCTCGGGCCCGCGTCGTCGGCCAGCGCCACGGCCATCTCGATCGCATCGGCCATGGAGGCGGCGATCCGCACCCGCTCGTCGCCCACGATGCCGGACGCCCGCTCGGCCAGGTCCTGCGCCGGCAGGGCCCGCGACGTGCCCGCCGCGGTGGTGCAGACGATCGTGCTCATCTCGTCGGCGAACACGCGCAGCAGGCCGTCCACGTCCTTGTCGGCCATCACTGCTACCACGCCGATCAGTGGGGTGAACGCGAAGGTCTCGGTGAGCGCGTCCATGGTGGCGCGTGCCCCGTGCGGGTTGTGGCAGGTGTCGAGCACCACCGTCGGCGACCGTCGGACGATCTCGAGCCGGCCCGGCGCGACCACCGCGCCCAACCCCTCGGCGATGACGTCGGCGGGCAGTGGCTTGCCGCCCAGGAACGCCTCGACCGCGGCTACCGCCAGGGCGGCGTTGTGCGCCATGTGCGCGCCAAACAACGGCAGCACCACGTCGTCCGCCGCTCCCCCCGCGGTGTTGAGACGCAGCACCTGCCCACCGACGCCGGGAGTGCGCTCCAACACGCCGAAATCAATGCCCTCGAGGTAGGCCTTGGCACCGGCTTCGGCGCAACGTTCGACCAGGACGGCCGCGGCCTCGGGTTGCTGCGCGGCCAGCACCACCTGCGAGCCGGCCTTGATGATGCCCGCCTTCTCGCGGGCGATCTCGGTCAGCGAGGTGCCCAGCAGGTGGGTGTGGTCGAAGTCGATCGGACAGATCACGGCCACGGCGGCGTCCATCACGTTGGTGGCGTCGGTGACCCCGCCCAGCCCGACCTCGACCACCGCGACGTCGACCGGTGCCTGTGCGAACGCCTCGTAGGCCAGCGCCGTCATCACCTCGAAAAAGGTCATCGGCACCCCGTCGATCGCGCGTTCGTCCACCAGGTCGACCAGGGGCGCAGTGTCGGCGACCAGCGCATCGAAGCTCTCATCACTGATCGGCTCGCCGTCGATGCTGATGCGTTCGGTCAGCTCGATCAGGTGCGGGCTGGTGTAGCGACCGGTGCGCAGCCCCAGCGCGCGCAGCAACGCGTCGATCATGATGGCGGTGCTGCCCTTGCCGTTGGTGCCCGCGATCTGAATCACCGGGTAGCCGCGCTGCGGCGAACCGAGCAACTCGCACAACGCCTCGACCCGCGCGGTGCCGGGCGCGATCCGGTGCTCGGGCCAGCGCGCGATGAGTTGCTGGACGATCTGCTGATGTGTCTGCGGCATGGTCCGGTCAGCCTACCGGTGCGGCTAGGGCGCGTCTCCAGACGGCGACGACAAAGTTGACGCGTCAACCGCAGCTACACTGCTGCCATGTCCAGCAGCGTTGCCAGCCGTCCCTGGGTTCGCTACGTCACCTTCGCCGCACGGCAGATTCTGGGCATCGTCCTGATCGTCGCCGGGGCGGTAAAGCTGCCGTGGCCCGAGGCGTCCGTGCTGGCTGTGCGCGCCTACCAGTTGCTGCCCTTCGACCTCACCCGTCCGGTCGGCTACGCGCTGCCGGTGATCGAGGTGAGCATCGGCCTGCTGCTGGTGCTTGGCCTGTTCACCCGGCTGGCCGCCTGGCTGGGCGCACTCACCATGGTCGCGTTCATCATCGGCATCTCATGGGTGTGGGCGCACGGCATCTCGATCGACTGCGGCTGCTTCGGGGGTGGCGGCGAGAGCGCCAACGGCATCGCCCAGTACCCTTGGGACATCGCACGCGACGTCGGGCTGATGGCCTGCGGTGTCTGGGTCGGGCTGTTTCCACGCTCGCCGCTGGCACTCGACAACTGGCTTTTCGGCCCGAGCGACCCGCCGGCACCGGCCGACGACGACGAATATGAGGAGTCCCGAGCATGACCCAGAGCCGACGTGAGGCGCTCCGTCGCCAGCAAGAGGCGCAGCAGCGCGCCAAACGCCTGCAGCGGGTGATCATCGTGGGGGCCGTCGTGCTGGCCGTGGTGGTGGCGGGCGTGTTCGCCACCATTTTCTTCAGCCAGCTCAACAAGGGCACGGGCACACCGGCGGCAGGCGGCACGTCCGGGGTGCCGGTCAATGCCACCGCCGACAGCAGCGGCATCGTGGTGAACCCGGGCAAGTTCAAGGACGGCGTGCCCAAGGTCGAGGTCTTTCTCGACTACCAGTGGCCGGTCTGCAAACAGTTCGAGGCCAAGTTCGGGGGCACCCTCGACGAGATGGCCACCAAGGGCGAGATCCAGCTGATCTACCGCACCATGACCTTCCTCGACAGCAACCTGCGCAACGACGCCTCGACCAGAGCCGGCGTGGCGGCCGCGTGTGCCGACAACGTCGGTGCGTATTCCGCCTATCACAACGCGATCTTCGCCGGCCCGCCGACCACCGAGGGCGCCGGGTACACCACCGAGCAGTTGCGGGTCACCTTCGCCGCCACCGCGGGCATCACCGGTGACAAGCTGGCCACCTTCCAGAAGTGCTACGACAACCGCGCCACCGGCACCTTCGTGCAGGGCACCAATGAGGCCGCGGCCAAGGCGGGGGTCAACTCGACGCCGACCATCATGGTCAACGGCACCAAGCTCGACAACAACACCCTGTTCCAAGAGACCACCGAAGCCTTCAAGCAGACCATCCTGACCACCAAGGCCAATGGCTAACAGTTCGAGTCGCGAGCGGCTGCGCGCCGCCCAACAGGCAGAGACCAAGCGTCGACGGGCTCGCGTCATCGCCGCGATCGGCGTCGGCGTCGGGGCCCTGGTGGCCATCGCGGT
The DNA here is from genome assembly GCA_035378545.1 of Micropruina sp. Lineage (GTDB taxonomy): Bacteria > Actinomycetota > Actinomycetes > Propionibacteriales > Propionibacteriaceae > Micropruina. Next base: position 3,048 of record DAOSUG010000225.1, read on the forward strand.
GATGATCTGGGCATCCATGGGCGGCGCAGCCCCGAGTGCCACCACTCGGCCCCCCAACGCGACGGCGAGCAATGACGGCATCGTGGTGAACCCCGGCAAGGCCAAACCGAACGCGCCGGTAGTCGGGCTCTACTTCGACTACCAGTGCAGCCACTGCGTCAGCTTCGAAGAGAAGTACGGCCTCACCCTCAACGCGTTGTCGAACAACGGCGACGTCTCGCTGGTCAACCACACCAGGGTCTTTCTCGACCGAGGCGATGCCACCGGTTTGTCGCACCGCGCGGCCATCGCGGCCGCCTGCGCCGATACCGCCGGGGTCTATAAGGACTACCACCAGAGCATCTTCAGCTCGGCCTACCAGGGCGCCTACACCGACGATCTGTTCCGGGTCACGATTCCGCAGCAGCTGGGGCTCAGCGGCGATACGCTGACCCGCTTTCAGTCCTGCTACGACGATCGCTCGATGGCCGGCTTCGTCCAGGGCGTGGACGACGCGGCGGCCAAGGCCGGCGTCAACAGCACTCCCACGCTGATGATCAACGGCAAGACCCAGAACCTGACCACGCTTCCCGAGGACGTGACCAAGCTCAAGGCATTCATCGAGGCCGCGGCCAAGGCCTGAGCCCGGATCCACCGATCCGGGCTGAGCCCCGGGCGATGGGCAGCCGGCCGATGGGCAGCCGGCGACGGCGCCGTCCCGCTCCCGCCGATTGGTGGGGGCGCGACCCGCTTTCGTAAGATGCAGCGCATGAGCATTGCATCGAGTTCGGCCGCCTCCGCCCCCACCCCGCAGGGCGCGGTCGTCACGGTGCCCGAGCGTCCGGCCCTGGAGGGGCTGGAGGCCAAATGGTCGCAGCGCTGGGACGAGCAGCAGACCTACGCCTTCGAGCGTCCGGCCGGCCGCGAGCAGGTGTTCAGCATCGACACTCCCCCGCCGACCGTCTCGGGTTCGCTGCACGTCGGGCACGTGTTCAGCTACACCCACACCGACCTGGTCGCGCGCTACCAGCGCATGCAGGGCAAGCACGTGTTCTACCCGATGGGCTGGGACGACAACGGCCTGCCGACCGAGCGGCGGGTGCAGAACTTCTACGGGGTGCGCTGCGACCCCTCCATCGCCTATGACCCCGACTTCACCCCGCCCGCGAAACCCGACCCCAAGCGTCAGGTGTCGATCAGCCGCAAGAACTTCATCGAGTTGTGCCATGAGCTCACCGCGGTGGACGAGCAGGCGTTCGAGAGACTGTGGCGCACGCTGGGCCTGAGCGTGGACTGGCGGAATCACCTCTACGCCACCATCTCGGCCGAATCCATGCGCATCTCGCAGCGGGCATTCCTGCGCAACTGCGCCCGTGGCGAGGCCTATCTGGCCGAAGCGCCGACGGTGTGGGACGTGACCTTCCAGACGGCGGTGGCGCAGGCCGAGCAGGAGGCCCGCGACTACCCCGGTCACTACCATCGGGTCGCCTTTCATCGCCCCG
>DAOSUG010000226.1:0-4511 GCA_035378545.1 Micropruina sp.
CTCGGCGTAGGGCCGCTCGAGTTCGCCGGTGCGGTCGAACAACTGCCCAAGGGCCTGGTGGTGCTTCTCGGCGTGCTCGCGCACGTCCATGGTGGCCACGCCGAGCCCGAAGGCGCTCACCGTGCGGATCAGGGTGGCGAGGTGCCCATCGGCCAGCAGTTCGGCCTGGTTGGCGATCAGGGACGCACGCACCAACTCGAGGTCGGCCAGTAGTGCGGTACTGCCCCGATAATCGTGGCCCGGCCGGTGCGGCCACTGCTCGGTCAACCGGCGCCGCGTGTTGAGCAGCTTCTGTCGCACGCAGTGCAGCTTGAGTCGGTACGGCTCTTCGACGTGGATGCGGCGGACGTGCTCGTCCAGCTCGGGCAGGTCGGCCAGGTCGCTCTCGAGGCTCTGCTGCAACTCGGGGCTGACCTTGCGCAACCGACTCGACGTCGACACTTCGGCGATCACCGCATCGAGCGCGGTGAGCAGCACGGCGATGCCGACCAGGTGCTGCCGGTACAGCACTTCGAGCGTGGTGGCGGCGGTCACGTTGGGGTTGCCGTCGCGGTCGCCGCCGATCCAGTTGCCGAGGGCCAGCGGGGCGGCCGTGATGGGCAGGTAGGCACCCTGAAGGGCCGCCTCGTCGGCGAGATCGTCCAGCAGCTCGGGCACGGTGCCCGCCATCAGGCTGGCCGCGTAGAACATCACGTTGCGCGCCTCGTCCTCGACGGTGGGCTGGTCGAGCCGCAACTCGTCGGTCTGCCACAGCGTCTCGATCACCGTGGTGAGCTGCCGGTCGCGCGCCCGCTCGGCTCGCGGGCTCAGCACGTCGGGGGTGGCGAGCAGCGCGTCGCCGATCTGGCGCAGTTGGGTCAGGGTGGTGCGGCGGCTCGCCTCGGTGGGGTGTGCGGTGAACACCGGACGGATCTGCAGCTTCGCCAACGCCGTGGTCAGGGCCGGGGCGCCGAGCTCGTCCGCCACCTTCTCAACGGCCTGCGCCAACCAGCCGGTGCCCTCTTGACGGGCCTGCAGGGTGCGGATGCGTGCCACCTGCTCGGCGATGTTGGCCAGGTGGAAGTAGGTGCGAAAGGCCCGGATCAGGTGGACGGCGGTGGGCAGGTCGGCGGTGCTGATGCGCTTGGTCAGCGCCTGTTGCGCCTTGCGGTCACCGGCCAGAGCCTCGCGCGAGAGCCGGCGAATGTCTTCGATCTGGTCGACCAGGCCGGGCGACTCCTGGCGGGCCAGGGTGTCGCCCAGTAGGTCGCCGAGCCGGCGGATGTCGCGTCGGAGTTGGGCGTCGCCGGCTTCGTCGAGAAGGCCGGACGGGGCTGCGGGATCGGTCACGGGCGGGACCCTCCTGGTGCGCTCGACAGCGGAGGACGGCACTGTCCGGAGTCAGCAGGGTAGTGGTGCGCGGAACCTCCGGCGCCGGTCGTCTCGGCACGCGAGTGCCGGCGAAGCGTCCTGGCCGGCTCAGCCGACGCGCACCAGCCCCGAGGTGAACGCGAGCGCGGTAGCCTGCGCGCGGTCGCGGCAGCCGGTCTTGAACAGGATCCGCGACATGTGGGTCTTGATCGTGCCCTCGCCGACGAACAGGCGCTGCGCCAACTCGGCGTTGCTCAGACCCTCCGCGAGCAGCGCCAGCACCTCACGTTCACGGGCGGTCAGCACCTCGACCCGACTGCTCGGCACCCCGGGCTGCGGCAATGCCGCGAGCGCCGCCAGCACGTGGCCGGCGACCGCCGGGTCGAGCCACACCTCACCCTCGTGCACCCGGCGGATCGCGGCCGGCAGGTCGTCCGGGTTGCGCTTCAGCAGATAGCCGGACGCCCCGGCGCGCAACGCCTGCAGCACGTCGGGGTCGCCGTCGAACGTGGTCAGGATCAGCACCGGCGGCGCCAACTCGCCGGCGCAGACGGCGCGGGTGGCGTCGATGCCGCCGAGCCGGGGCATGCGCACGTCCATCAGCAGCACGTCGGGGGCGGTCGCGGTGACCAGGGCGACGGCCTCGTCGCCGTCCGCGGCCTGGCCAGCCACGGACAGGTCCGGTTGTGCACCGACCAGAGCGGCGATGCCCGCCCGGATCAGCGGGTCGTCCTCGACGATCGCAACGGTGATCATCGCGGTGCCCTCACCGAACGCCCACCGGCAGCCGCGCCTCCAGCCGGAATCCCGACTCGTGCGCACCAGACTCGACGGCCCCGCCCAGGCCCGCGAGCCGGTCGGCGAGGCCGGCCAGGCCCCGTCCGTTGGTGGCGGGCAGGTCGGCGCACGCCCGTCCGGACCGGGGGTGATCGACGATGCCGATCACCAGTTCGTCCGGACGCCACTCGAGGGCGACCACGCAACGGGTGCCGGCGGGTGCGTACTTGAGCGTGTTGGTGATGCCCTCCTGCACGGCCCGGTAGGCCGCCGCGGACGCCGCCGGATCGAGGTTGCGCGGGGTACCGGACGAGGTGTGCACGACGTCCAGGCCCGCGGCCCGGCCCAGGTCGAGCAGGTTCGGCAGGTCGTCCAGCGAGGGTCCGGACGGACGCCCGGCGGCGTGCGGCATCAGCCGCAGCGTGGTCTGGATCTCGTGCATGGCCCGCCGGGCGGTCGCTTCGATGCGGTGCAGCGCGTCGGGATCGCCGCACGAGGACGCCCGCGCCGCCGCGGCCTGTACCAGGACGGCGGTGATGGTGTTGGCCACGCCGTCGTGCAATTCGCGGGCCAGCGCGAGGCGTTCGTCGAGGGTGGCCTCGGTGTGCAGCCGCTCCTGTTCGGCGTGCCAGGCGCGCAGTTGGCCGCCGCGGGCTCGCACCCGCCGTCCGGCGACCCAGCAGGCGGCACCGGCGACCAGGTACAGCGTGCCTGCCTGCAAGAGCCCGACCCATTTGCTGTTGAACCAGAGCGACTGCGTCACCGCGTGCGCGATCAATGGCACCGCAGCCAGCCAACCCCAGCGCGCCACCCGTGAACCGGTGTTCGCGGCGATCGCGAAGGTGGCCACCAGCAGCCCGGCTACCGGTTGCCACAGCGGCACCACCACGCTGACCATCGCGAACGCGGCCTGCACGACGAACACGGCGACCGGACGCGTCCGGCGATCGAGCAGGCAGGCATGCGCGACGACGGTGGTCACCACCGGCAGCCACATCGGCAGTTCGCCACCCCCGGCCAGCCGCACCTCGCCGTCCCAGAACAGCAGGTCGACGGCGATCGCGCCGCCGACCACCACGAGGTTGCGGCCGTTGGCGTTCATCAGTTCTTGTGGCACATGGACAGCCACGGAAACAGGAAGCACCAGCCGCTGGCCTGTGACGCTCCCGGGGGAATGGACGGATCCGGCGCCGTGCTGGGCGAGCTCAACTCCATCGCCCACATGTCCTGGCTGGAGCTGGCCTCGCCGTCGCGGTGACCGAAGTTCGCCACGCTGCGCGCCTGGGTGTGGTTGCCCGTGGCGTCCACCCAGGCGATGCCCACCATGGTCGGACGGGCACCGGCGCGCAGCGCTGTCACGGTGGCTACGTCGCCGAGCACGAGGTCGTTCTTGATCAGGTTGCCGCTGCCGAGCACCTCGGCGTGGGAGGCGTCGGGTCGGGTACCGAACACCGCGATGAACACCGGGCCGGTGGCCTGGGGGTGCGGGTGGCCGGTGATCACGGGACCGACCTGCGCCTCCAGATCCTTGATCATCAGTTGGAACTTCTTGGTCTGCTTGGCCATGGGGGCTCCTTCGCCGGCGAGTGCCCCTCATGAGTACGCCTCGCGCCGCGGTGATACCGCGCTGCCGAACGGGGCGCCCACATGTCGTGACCCGTCGTCCCGGCGCAGGACGGGATCCTGGCCCGTCGTCCCGGCGTCGGCCGGGATCTCCTCCGTACGGCGAGATCCCGGGGCAAGCCCGGGATGACGAATAGGCCGGGATGACGACCCCGTTATCCCGGCGCGGGCCGGGATCTTGTCTATACGGCGAGATCCCGGGGCAAGCCCGGGATGACGAATAGGCCGAGATCATGCACCTCGTCATCCCGGCGAATGCCGGGATCCTGACCCCCGTCATCCCGGCCATTGCCGGGATCTCCTCCGTGCGGCGAGATCCCGGGGCAAGCCCGGGATGACGAATAGGCCGGGATCCTGACCCTCGTCATCCCGGCGCAGGCCGGGATCTTGTCTGCACGTCGAGATCCCGGGGCAAGCCCGGGATGACGAGTGAGGCCGGGATCCTGATCCCCGTCATCCCGGCGAATGCCGGGATCTCGTCTGTGTGTTGAGATCCCGGCGCAGGCCCGGGATGACGAGTGCGCCGCGGTCGAGAGCCCCGTGGCTCAGAGCACCGGGTTGGTGTGCCAGATCCGCTTGATGTAGTCCTTCATCGACCGGTCGGAGCTGAAGAAGCCGCTGCGGGACACGTTCAGGATCGCCGAGCGCGTCCAGGCCTCGGTGTCGGCGTAGTAGGCGTCCACTCGCTCCTGCGCCTCGATGTACCCGCCGAAGTCGGCCAGCGCCATGGCGCTGGTGCTGTCCTCTTCGGAGGCCGGCTG
>DAOSUG010000227.1:0-4488 GCA_035378545.1 Micropruina sp.
CACCGCTGGCATCAAGGTGACCATGATCACCGGCGACCACGCGGGCACCGCAACCGCGATCAGTCGCGAGATGGGCATCTTCGACGAGTCGACCGAGGCGGCCGTCACCGGCGCCGAACTCGAGGCCGCCTCGGACAGTGAACTGCGCAGCATCGTCAACCGCACCGAGACCTTCGCCCGCACCAGCCCCGAGCACAAGCTGCGGCTGGTCAAGGCGCTGCAGGCCAACGGTGAAGTCGTGGCCATGACGGGCGACGGGGTCAACGACGCCCCTGCGCTCAAGCGTGCGGACGTGGGGGTGGCCATGGGCATCAAGGGCACCGAGGCCACCAAGGAGGCGGCCGACATCGTGCTCGCCGACGACAACTTCGCCACCATCGAGCACGCGGTCGAAGAGGGCCGCCGCATCAACGACAACCTGAACAAGTCGGTGCTGTTTCTGCTGCCGACCAACGGAGCCCAGTCGCTGGTGGTGCTGGTGGCGGTGGTGTTCGGGCTGACCATGCCCCTCGCCCCGGTGCAGATTCTGTGGGTCAACATGATCACGGCGGTCACCTTGTCGTTGGCCCTGGCCTACGAACCCGCCGAAGCCGACATCATGCGGCGCCCGCCGCGGCTGCCCGGCACGCCGTTGGTCGGCGTACGGTACCTGCCGCGGCTGGCGCTGGCCTCGGCGCTGATCGCCGCCGCGACGCTGGCCACGTTCGTGATCGCGTCCAGGCTCGGTGCGCCGCTGCCGGTGGCGCAGACCTGGGCGGTCAACACCCTGGCGCTTGGCCAGGCGGCCTACCTGTTCAACTCGCGGTTCCTGCGCGAATCGAGCATGCGGGCGGAGGCAATGGGCGGCAACCCGGTGGCCTGGGCGGTGGTCGGCGTCATGCTGGTGCTGCAGATCGCCTTCGTCTACCTGCCGGTGCTGAACACCTGGTTCGGTTCGGCGGCCGTGGATGCTCTGGGGTGGCTCGTGCCGCTCGGCTTCGCGGTGCTCATCTTCGTGCTGATGGAGGGCGTCAAGGCGCTGGTGCGCAAGGGCGAAATGACCCGCTGAGCCTGATCGCTGGTCGGGCCTGTCGAAACCCTCGCGAGCCGGGTCTCGACTCGGTCAACCAACCGGATCAGTGCGTTGATCACCGTTCACTTACTGACACCCATTGCCGGGTTGATCGATAAAGTGTAACGTTCACTTTATCGATCAACGCCTCGTCGACGTACCCGGAAGGAGCCAGTCATGGGTAGCCACGCCCCGGTCACCATGAAGACCCTGGCCCAGCGGCTGGGTATCTCGGTGACCACCGTGTCGAACGCCTACAGCAAGCCGGATCGGCTGTCGGAGGTGTTGCGGCAGCAGATCTTCGCCCAGGCGAAAGAGTTGGGTTACTGCGGTCCGAGCGCCGCGGGCCGCGCTCTGCGCTCGGGCAAGAGCGGCATCTGCGGCTTTTTGTTCGGCGCGCACCTGTCGGCCGCGTTCTCGGACCCGTACACGGTGATGTTTCTGGCCGGCCTCGGCGAAGCACTGGAACGGTACGACACCTCGGTCCTGCTGCTGCGGTCCGATGGTGGCGACGACGACGAGGCACTGCAACGGGCACCCGTCGACGCGGTGGTCAGCGGCTCCCCGGCGAGCCGCCACCCGGGCCTGCAGCGGCTGGCGGGCCGCGGGGTCCGGGTGGTCAGCACCATGCAGTCCGACGAGCCCGAATGGGTCGGCATCGACGACCGGTTGGGCGGACGGCTGGTGGGTCGGCTACTGGCTCGCCTGGGTCACCGCAGGGTCACCGTGCTCGTTCCGGGCTCGCTGTCGCCGGCGGGTGACCCCATCCAGGTCGAACTGGCCTCGGGCGGAGTGCTGCCGGGTGACTTTCCGGGCCTGGACTGTGGCTTCGCCGAGAAACGGATCGCCGGACTGCGCGAGACACTTCCCGACGCCAGCATCCGGGTGGTGAGTGCGGGCGACAACGTCAAAGAGTCCGGACGCCACGCAGGGGGGTACGTGCTCGACGACCAACGCCGTCCGTCCGCGGTCGTTGCGGTCAGCGACGTACTGGCCCTGGGGGTGTGGGACGCGGCGCTGCAGCGGGGGTTGACGCCCGGTCGGGACGTCTCGATCGCCGGCTTCGACGATCTGCCAGATGCGGCGTTCGTGGGACTCACCTCGGTGCACCAGCCGATCGCCGAGAAGGGACGCCTCGCCGGCCGCCTCGCCATGGACCCCGACTACCCACAACGGCAGGTTCTGCTGCCCCTCGAACTGAAGGTGCGCGCCAGCACCGGCCCCGCACCTGTCGGCTGACGGTCTGAACCACAGGCCGCCCGAACCGTTACGACCCGCTCACCAAGCGCTGAAAGACACCAACCATGACCTCCACCCATTTCGTCACGATGATCCAGTCCGCCGAGCACGGCGCCTCCCTGGTCGCCCCGATCCACGACCGCCGCTTCAGCCCCCGACACGAGCACACCCGCGCGCTGGGCGCTCGCTGGCTGCGGGCGCACGCGGCACTGTCCCTTCGATGGGCCCAGCGGATCGACCCGCAGGCGTCCGAGCAGCACCTGGCCGCCGCCTGAGTCCAAGCGAGCCGGCATGCCAGTCCGCACGGTGTCGGCAACCGCCGGTCGAGCCAAGCGTGGGCAGCGGCTTGGCCATGCTCAACCGGCGAATCGTGCGTCGATCAGCTCAACTGCCCCAGCCCGCCGGACCCGCACCACGGCACGCCTGAAAACCCTGCACCAGTGCGACCGTCCCCGCCTCAGCACGCTGGGAGGCTTGCCACTGGTGCAGGGATTGCAGGCGAAGGACCGAGTACGTGCCCCACAGCACTAGGCCATGATCACGAACGACGGTCATGATCGCCCCGGTCTGGGTGGATGGATCACGCCAGTGCGCGAGCCGTCGGGTCAGGGCCGCTGCCACAGGGCTGCGCGTAACTGCTTCGGCGCGCTCGCGGGAGCGAAACACACGGTGCCTCTGCACACGTAGGCGGTCGGCCCGTCCTGGGCAGTCCGGTCGTCGAAGTGGTGGGCGAAACCCTGCGTGCCCGCGGGCCCGACCACGATGGCGGTACCGGCGGGCGCCATCCGCCAGGCTGCCCGCGCGAGTTCACCGATCGATCCGGACGCCTCGTCCGTCACGATCACCGCGACCGCCGGGGTGAGCCGGCTGCGCGCCTGATCCTCGATCAGCGCATCGGCCAGCGCCCAGCCGGCGAACCGCGGCGCCGCCTCGACCATGCCGTGCAGGGTGCGCGCGGCGGCGTCCGCCCGTTCGGCGAAGTCGGGCCGGTCGGCCAGCAACGCCACCAGCCGCAGCGCCGCCACCAGGCACGCGGTGCCGGACGGCGTCGGGTTGTCGGAGGTGTCGCGCGCCCTCGCGAACGGACGCAGGCCGTCGGTCACCGGCGCGTCGTAGAAGCCGCCCTCGCCGGCATCGAAGGCCGGCAGCGCGGCCTCGAGCAGCGTGATGGCCCGATCGAGCCAGACCGCATCGCCGGTGGCGCCGGCCAACCGGGCCAGCCCCAACGCCAGCGCTCCGTGATCCTCGGCCATGCCGGGCGCATCGCCCGCCACGCCGTCGATGCCGACCCGGTGCAGCGCGCCGTCCACCCACAGCCCCCAGGTCGCCTCGGCGGCCCGCTGCGCCAGCTCCAGCCAGTCCGGCTCGCCGAACACCATCGCGGCGTTCACCAGAGAATCGATGGCGAAGCCGTTCCACGCGGCGACCAGCTTGTCGTCCCGAGCGGGGACGAACCGGGTCGAGCGCACCTCGCCCAACCGCTCGATCACTCGGTCCAGCCGCGACCAGTCCGGCGTTCCACGCAACTGCAACGTGGAGAGGCCGTGCTCGAAGGTGCCCGCGGCGGTGACGTGGAACACCTCACCGGCCCAGTCGGCGTCCGGCTGACCCAGGGCGTCGGCGAGCAGTTCGGGCGACCAGACGTAGAAGATGCCTTCGTGCACGGTGCCGCCGATGTCGGCCGAGTCGGCGTCCAGGCTGGCTGCGAAGCCGCCCTCGTCCAGCTGCAGGTCATCGGCCAGACACCGGACGATGCCGCGCACGGCCCGCTCGAACAGCAGCCGCAGGCCGTGGTCGTGATCGGCGGTGCGGCACCAGGCGCGGGTGTAGCTGCCGAGCAGCAGGGCGTTGTCGTAGAGCATCTTCTCGAAGTGCGGCACCACCCAGCCGGCGTCGACGCTGTAGCGGTGGAAGCCACCGCCCACCTGATCGTGGATGCCGCCGCGCAACATCGCCTCCAGGCTGCGCTGGGCGAGATCGAGCGAGGCCGGCTCACCGGTGACCAGCAGGGCGTCGATCAGTCCGGGCGCCGGGAATTTGGGTGCGCTGCCGAAGCCGCCGTGCACCGGGTCGAAATCGGCCGAGACCTTCTCGTGGAGCTGCGCCAGATCGAGATCACCGGACGCCGGCAAGGTGCCGAACTCGTCGCTGAGGTGGGCGACAATCGAGTCCGCACTGGTCAGCACCTCGTCGCGCCG
>DAOSUG010000228.1:0-4475 GCA_035378545.1 Micropruina sp.
GGCGCAACACCACTCTGCCCAAAGATGCGCCGTCACGAAAGCAAACCGGACGACACGTCCACACATGTGCAGGCAAGCGCAGGTTCAGCGCAATTGTTCTTCGAGTTCAGAGCGCATCTGGTCGCCGCCACCCTTGCGCCAGCGATCGCGCAGCTCGGCCAGGTCAGACACCGGACGGCGACCGGTGACGATGCCGCCCTCGTAGTCAAGCACCATGGCCGACAGGGCGTCACCCTTCGAGAACGACGCGTCCGAGTCGAGGCCCTTGGCGGGGTCGTCGACGAACGCGGCCACCATCTGCTCGGCGTACTTCTGGCAGGTGGTGGCGTCTGGCGGCGGCGCGCCGAGGCTCTTCGCGCTGTCACCCCGGCTAGGGCGGTGGAGCCTCCCCCCTAGGGGTGCGAAACGCCGCCCGCACCGAAGTGCGGGCGGCGTTGGTTCAGCGCAGGGACGGCCTCACTTGCCCCAGATCGCCTTGTAGGCGTCCTGGTAGCCGACCGGATCCCAGAAGTTGTCGGCGGTGGCGTTCTCCTTGGTCGACACGTGGATCTGCGGCACGTAACCGGAGGCCTTTTCGCCGGCGAACGCGCGGTTCAGCTCGTCCACGATCTGCCAGCCCTCGGAGCGCAGCGGCGAGGGGACGGTGGCGGCCTGGAAGTCGCCGGTGCGGATGCGGGTCAACGCGGCGGCGTCGCCGTCACCGGCACCCACGTTCTGCGGCGCGGTCTCGTTGGTCTTGCCCGCCTGACGGAAGGCCGCGGTGGCGTTCTCGAAGTAGACGTCGTTGATCGCGACCGAGTAGGTCCACTTGTCACCCAGGCTGCTCAGCAGGGCGCTGGTTTCGGTGGGCATCCGGCTGGCCACATCGGCCAGCGGGATGTTGCTGTACTTGAGCACGTTCACCGACGAGCAGGTCTGCAGCTGCTTCTGGATCATCTGGCTCTTGCCCTCGGCGAACGGAATGGACGAGTCGGTGAAGATCACCACGCCGGCCGTGCCGTTGGACTTCGCAATGACGTAGTCGGCGCTGATCTTGGCGACGTCCTCCACCTTGGTGGTGACGTTGCTGAACAGCTTGGGGCTGTCACTGGGGCCGGGGGTGGCCAGCGACTGCCAGCCGACCAGCGGAATGTTGGCCGCATTGGCCTGCTTCACCTGATCGGCGGTGCTGTTGGGATCGAAGCCGCCGATGATGATGCCGTCCGGCTTCAGGGTGAGAGCCTGGTTGAAGGCGTTCTGGATGCCGGCCGGGGTGCCCTGGCCGTCGATCGTCTTCAGCGTCCAGCCGATGGCGGCGGCTGCGTCCTTCAGGCCGGTCTCCACCCCGGCCACGCCGGGATTCTGCATCGACTGGGCGACGTAGACGATGGTCTTGCCGGAGGCCGCCTTGGGGCCGGTGGTCGGGCCGTCCCACTTGGCGTCGGCTGCGCTGGCCTTGTCGACGGCCGCCTTGGAGGAGGCGATCACGTCGGTGCAGGCGCCCGCGGCTGTGGCCGCCGCACTGGTGGGGCCGGAGGCCGCATCGGAGCCACGCTGGCAACCCGCGAGGGCGAGCGCCGCACCGACGGTGAGCGCACAGCCAACCGCGAGCGGCTTGCTGAGAAGTCTGGACATGGTGAGCCTTTCGTTGTTGGTCGAGCGAGTTTCTAGTGGCCGGACGAGGGACCGGACGGATCGGCTGACGGGTCGATCACCGCGCTGGCGGACGTGCTGGGGCCGACGGTGTCGACCAGTTCGGCCTCGGCCGCGTGCGCCCCGGTGCCACCGGGTGAGGCCGGAGCACCGCTGTCGACGGCCTTGTTGGCGGCGATACCGGCCATGATCTTGCGCCGTGCACTCCACCCGGCCAGGCCGACCGCGATCAGCAGCGTGACGCCGTTGAACAGCGGGTTGACCCAGAAGTTGGCGCCCAACTGGCCGATGCCGGCCAGACCGATCGCGAGGGTCACCACGGCGACGATGGTGCCGGCGGCGTTGGGCCGGCCGGGCCTGATCACCGTGGATCCGAGCAGTGCGGCGACGAAGGCGGGCAGCATGTACTCCGAACCGACCGACGGGTTGCCGACGTGCTGTTGCGAGGCGAGCAGAATGCCGGCCACACCCACCAGGAACGAACAGGCGGCGAAGGCGTAGACCGAATACCGCCTGGTCGGCAGGCCGATCAGGTCGGCCGCCCGCTGGTTGGAGCCGAGAACGTAGAAGTAGCGTCCCAGCGGCAGGCGCTCCAGCACGATCCACAGCACCACCGCGATCACCGTCACGTACCAGGCCGCGATCGGGATGCCCGCGATCTTGGAGTCGTACAGGTCGGTGAAGCCGGCCGGCAGGCCTTCGCCCGTCGGCACCACCCGGGATCCGTTCGTGACGGCGCCGGTGATCGCGTACAGCACCGAGCCGGTACCCAGCGTGGCCACGAACGAGTCGATCTTGCCGAGTTCGACCAGCAGGCCGTTGACGATGCCGACGCAGGTCAGCAACACCAGCACGATCACCGCTGCCAGCATCCAGTTGATGTTGTTGACCACCATCACCATCATCAGCACGTGCGCCATGCCCAGGGCGTAGCCGATGGACACGTCGAACTTGCCGGTGGCGATCGGGATCATGGCGCCGAGCGCCAGGATCGCCGGGATCGAGTTGGCCCCCAGAATGGCGTTCAGGTTGTTCTGGGTGAGGAACGTGCCCGGCATCAGAATGGCGAACACGGCGAACAACAGCACGGCCAGGACCAGCAGGCCGTAGGTGCCGACGAAGGACCCTCCGCCCCGGCGGCGGCGGGCCGGACGGGTCGGGGCGGCTGTGGCTGTGGTCATTGCGACGACTCCTGATCAGTGGGTGGCGAGTAGGTTGGCGCCGGAACTGGCGGCGGTGAGGTTGCCGACGGTGAGCTGATCGCCGGCCAGTTCTTCGGTCATCCGGCCCTGCACGAAGACCAGTGCGCGGTGGGCGACGCTGGCCACCTCCTCGAAGTCGGTGCTGACCAGCACGACCGCGAGGCCGGCGTGCAGAGCGTCCTCGAGAAGCCGGTAGATGTCGGCCTTGGCGCCGACGTCGACGCCGGCTGTGGGTTCCTCGAGCACGATCAGCCGACGATCCGCCGACAGCCAGCGGCCCACCATCACCTTCTGTTGGTTGCCGCCGGAGAGGGTGGCGATCGGCGCCTCGGGATTGTTGGGCAGCACGCCGAAGGTCTCGGTCAACTGCTCGCCGAGCTCGGCGTCCCGGCGCGGGCTGTTCCAGGACAGCGCCCCTTTGCCGCGCGGGCGCAGGTTGGCGAGAAAGTTCTCCCGGACGCTCATCTCCGGCGCCATGCCCTCTTCCATCCGGTTGGAGGTCACGAAACCGACCCCGCGGTCGACGGCCACCGCGGGCGTGGCCGGTGCATACGGCTCACCACCCAGGCTGAACCGGCCACCGTGGGTGGGGAAGGCGCCGGCGATCGCCCGGCCCAGTTGCAGGTGCCCCGCTCCGGTGAGGCCGACGAGGCCGACGACCTCACCCTGGTGCACCTCGAAGCTGACCGGACCGGCCGGCCCGGCCAGCACCCGGTCCGCACTCAGCACCACGGGACGTTGCGCGGCGTCGAACCGCGACTGGTACGACTTCGGCTTGCTGCCGACGATGTCGACCACCAGGTCCTGGGGCGTCTTGGCCTTGATGTCACCGGTGTGCACCAGCCGACCATCGCGAAACACCGTCACGGTGTCGCTGATCGCGAAGACCTCGTCGAGCCGGTGCGAGACGTAGATCATCCCGCGGCCCTGCTCGCGCAGGTTCTTCAGCACGTCGAACAGGCGCTGCGAATCGGACGCCGGCAGCGAGGCGGTCGGCTCGTCCAGCACCAGGATCGGGGCGTCCGCCGACAGGGCGCGGGCGATGGCGACCAGTGAGCGTTCGGCGCGGGTCAGGTCGGCGACGAGCACGTCGGGATCGAGATCGAGCTGCACGTGTTCGAGCGCAACGACCGCGAGCCGGCGCACCTCACGCCAGCTGATCAGGCCGGCCCGCCGTGAGTAGCTGGTGCCCAGCGCCACGTTCTCGGCGACACTCATCGACTCCACCAGGCCCAGGTCCTGATGGATGAAGGCCATCGACCGGATCGCCTCGGGTGAGCCGAGTTGATGGCCACGCACCCGCACCTCGCCGGCAGTCGGCGGATACAGGCCGGACAGCACCTTGATCAGGGTGGACTTGCCGGCACCGTTCTGGCCGAGCAGGGCATGGATGCTGTGCGACCGCAGCGTGAAATCGACGCCCTTGAGTGCTTGGGTGGCGCCGAACTGTTTGACGAGGCCCGTGATCTCGATCAGGGGAACATCGGCCATGAGGTCCTCAACTCTGAGTGAAAGCCAACATACTGGACTGCAACCAAGATTCTGGACTAGAGAACGACGCGATGCAACCCTTCAGATCACATTGCTCACGATCGGCTCAGAACGAGCGGCCGGCCAAGGGGTTGCGGAACACCCCGGCCA
>DAOSUG010000229.1:0-4450 GCA_035378545.1 Micropruina sp.
TTAGTTGTGACGGCGGCCGCGCGAGCCAGGTGGACTGCCGGACGAATCCCGCCCGGAGGTTCTGCCCGGATCCACCGACCGGCGTTGCTGTGCGACTCGCTGCGGACGCCCTGGCGTTGCCGGGCGCGCATCGCAGTCCGGGCGCCCCTGTGGCAAAACGTTGCAAAGTTGTCGCAAGATGCGCAATACTTGCCGGGTCGACGAGGACAGGAGGAGTCGCGATGCGTCCAACGCTCACCGAGGTGGCCGGACTGGCCGGTGTGTCAGTCAGCACCGCATCCCGTGCCTTCAGCGACCCCGACCGGCTCAACGACGAAACCCTGGCCAGGATTCTGGGGGCTGCGGCGCAACTCGACTATCGCGGACGAGCCAGGCGAGGTGGCGACGTGGCCAGCGAGCCGACCACGATCGGCGTCATCGTGCCCGACATCATCAACCCGATCTTCGCCGAGTTCGTCCGGGCCGCGCAGAGCCACGGCTGGTACCGCCAGCAGACCATGATGCTGGCCGACACCGACAGCAATCCTCAGCGCGAGCGCGAGATTCTCGCCGCCATCAAGCACAGGGTGGACGGGCTGGTGGTGGTCTCGCCACGACAGAACGTCCACGACCTGTTGCGGCTGGCCGACGGCATGCCGCTGGTGCTGGTCAACCGCGAGAGCGACGACTGCCACACCATCATCACCGACGCCACCGACGGCCTGCGCCAAGCGATCGGCTACCTGGCTCGGATCGGGCATCGCCGCTTCGCCTACGTGCAGGGCCCCGAACTGTCGTGGACGAACCAGCGCCGGCTGGCCACCGCTATCGACACGGCCGAAGAACTCCGCCTGCAGCTGGAGGTGCTCGGCTGGTCGGCCGAGAACATCGACGGCGGCGAGGCGGCGGCGGCCAGCGTGGCGGCGTCCGGGGCGACGGCGGCGCTGGTCCACAACGATCCGATGGCGATCGGCGTGATGCGCGGGCTGCGCGGCCTCGGGCTGAACGTGCCTCGCGACGTCAGCGTGGTCGGCGTCGACAACACCATGCTCACCCAGCTCACCTCGCCGATGCTGGCCAGCGTCGACATTCCGATGGCCCGCGCCGGCGTGCTGGCCATGGACATTCTCTTCGATGCACCCGATCAGCCGCGGCACGAGGTGCTGACCACCCAGTTCATGATCGGCGAGAGCACCGCCCCCGTGCGGGGCTGGCGTCCGCCGCAACACGATGAGAAGGAGATCCGATGATCCGCGTTGTTGTCACCGATGCCAACCTGGCCCGGGTGGGCGACGAACTGGGCCGGCTGTTGGCGGGGCACGCCGAGCTGGTCTGGGCTCTCGACCAGGACGAGCAGATGGCGGCCCTGGCCGAGGCGGACGTGCTGGTCGGCCCCGCTTTCAGCGTCGCCATGGCGGAGGCCGCGCCCGCGCTTCGGCTGGTGCAGGTCGGCGGCGCCGGCACCGATCAGATCGATCCGGCGGCGATCCGGCGGCACCACGAACTGTTCGGTGGCCGGGGCGCCCGCCTGCAAGTGGCCAACACCTTTCACCACGAGGCCGCCATGGCCGAGTATGCGATCTGGGCCGCCGTCGGCCTTCGTCGAGAGCTGGCCCGTGCCGACCACGCGCTGCGGCTGGGCACGTGGCGCTCACCGGTCTACGACCCGGCACTCCCGCTGCCGCCGGGCCTGGCGGGGGCACGCGTGGTGCTGCTCGGCTTCGGGCATGTGGGCCAAGCCGCCTGGAACGCCTTCCGTGCATTGGGTGCGTCCGGTATTGCGATCACCGGCAGTGGCAGCGTGAATGCCGCCGAGCACGGCCTGACCTGGGCGGCAGCGTCCGACCGCCTGGTCGAGGCCTGCGCTGAATCGGACGTGCTCCTGGTGTCCGTCCCCTTGTCGGAACGCACTCGGGGGGTCGTGGGTGACGAGGTGCTGGAGGCGCTGGGCAGTGCCGGCATCGTGATCAACCTGGCGCGCGGCCCGGTGGTCGACGCCGAGGCGCTGTACCGGCGACTCAGCGACGGACAACTGGGTGGTGCCGCCCTCGATGTCTGGTACCGCTACCCCAGCGCTCCCGGCGAGGTTTGTGCCCCGTCCGAAGAGAACTTCGCCGCACTGCCCAACGTGCTACTCACCCCCCACATTTCCGGTGTCGCGCTCCAGACCTTTCTGGGCCGCGCCGGTGACATTGCCCACAATGTGCGTGCACTCGGGGAGGAAAGGCCCCTGATCAACACGGTCACGCTCTGACGTCGGGTCCCTTTCCGCCCGCCTGACCACCACCCGTCCGCCTCTCCCCAGACCGGGGGAGGCCCGCACCGCAGTGCCCGCACACCCCCTTCGTCCGACCCTGAACCGATTGATTCCACCCGAATCGTCCCAACCTCAAAGAGGAGGCATCATGTCCCAGTCAACGACCCACCCGCACGTGGCCGACCCGACCGCCGACGTTCCCGATTCCGAGATCCGGCGGGCCGCCGCGGCCGGCCTGATCGGCACGGCCCTGGAGCTCTACGACTTCGTCATCTACGCCACCGCCAGCGCGCTGGTGTTCGGCACCATCTTCTTTCCCAACATGTCACCCACCGCGGCCCTGATCGGTTCGTTCAGCGCCTACGCCGTCGGCTTCCTGGCCCGGCCGGTCGGTGGTCTGTTCTTCGCACGGCTCGGTGACAAGCTCGGACGCAAGTTCATTCTGGTTGCCACGCTGTTCCTGATGGGCATCTCGACACTGGCCATCGGCCTGCTGCCCACCTATTCACAGGTTGGCATTTTGGCGCCGATCCTGCTGCTGGTGTGCCGGATGGCGCAGGGTTTCGGTGCCGGGGCCGAGCAGGCCGGCGGTGCGACCCTGCTGACCGAGACGGCCAGGATCGGCCAGCGCGGTCGCTACGCGTCGCTGGTCATGGTGGGCGCAGCGCCCGGTACCGCGCTCGGCGCCGGTGCCTGGGCGTTGATCCAGTTGTTGCCCGCCGAGCAGGTGCTCAGCTGGGGCTGGCGGGCGGTGTTCCTGTCGTCGATCGTGGTCACCATCACCGCCTACATTCTGCGCCGCACCCTGAAGGAGACCCCGGTCTTCACCGAGATCAAGGCCGAGCACAGTGCCGCCCAGGCACCGGTGCGCGAGGTGCTGACCAAGGGCAAGCTGCCGGTGTGGTTGGTCACGTTCATGACCATCGGCGTCAGCGTGCAGTCATACACCTATCAGGTCTTCATGGCGTCGTACCTGAAGACCCAGATCGGACTCAGCGGTGGAACGGTGGCCGAGATTCTGCTGGTCGGCGCGCTGGCCGGCGGTGTGAGCGCGTTGGTGATGGGTCGGCTCAGTGACCGGTTCGGACGCCGTCCGGTCTACCTCACGATTCTGGGCCTGCTGATTCTGTTGCCCGTGCCGACGTTCTTCGCACTCAACACCGGATCGGTGGCGTGGGCCTATGCCGCCATGATCGTCGGCTTCGTGCTGGCCGGCCAGGGCGCAGTAGCTGTCTCGATGAGCTACTTTCCCGAGCTGTTCGGCAGCCGCTACCGCTACGCCGGCGTCACGCTGGGCCGCGAGTTCGCCGCCGTGCTTGGTGGCGGTTTCGCTCCCCTGATCGCGGTCGCACTGCTGAACGTCACCGGCAGTTGGGTGCCGATCGCGGTCTACATGATGGTGGCCATGGGCATTTCGTTCATTGCCGCCCTGCGATGCCCCGAGACGCTCAACCGTGACTTGACCGTTCCGGAGAATGCCACCGATCCGGGCGCGGCCCCCGCTCCGGGTTACGTGCGCTGAACGAGAGCTGCGACCCCGGACGCTCCCGGTGTGCCGGTCCACCGCTGAGGTTGACCGGCACACGGGCGTCCGGACGAGAGCGTGGCCCGCCCGTGCTCAGAAAACGTTGATCAATCGCTGGTCGAGCGGGTCGTGGCCCAATGCGAGCAGGCGTCTCGACCCGCTCCACCAGCGAATCACGCGTTGGATCGGCGCTTACTGCGACGCGGTTGCGGCGGCGATTCTGCCTCGCAACGCGTCGAGTTCGTCGCTCAGCGCGGCGGGCAGCTTGTCACCGAACTGGGCGAAGTATTCCTCGGTCAGGTCGGCCTCTTTACCCCAGGCCTCAGGGTCGAGGTGGAAGAGTTCGTCCAACTGCTCGCCGGTGATCTCGATGCCCTCGACGTTGAGATCCTCGCGGCGGGGCTGGCGGCCGTTGATGGCGTCCACGGCGTCCACTTCGCCGTTGATGCGGCGCAGCGCCCACTCGATGGCGCGGGAGTTCTCGCCGAAACCGGGCCACAGGAATCGTCCGTCGGAATCCTTGCGGAACCAGTTCACCTGGAAAACCCGCGGCGCGTGCTCACCGAGGCCCTCGCCGACCTTCAGCCAGTGCGCCCAGTAGTCGGCCATGTTGTAGCCGCAGAACGGCAGCATGGCGAACGGGTCGCGGCGCAGCTCTCCGACCGTGCCCTCGGCGGCGGCGGTGCGCT
>DAOSUG010000230.1:0-4436 GCA_035378545.1 Micropruina sp.
GGCGGACGGCTGGGCCTTCGTCGGCACGGCCGTCTCGATCGTCGTGGTCGCCATCGGGATCTTCTTGACCATGTACCCCGACCTGGGCTTCGACAACTCGGCAGCGGAGCGTCCGCTGAACATCGTGACCGCCTCGGCCACGCCCTACACCCTCACCATCATGACTTGGGCAGCGGCGGTGTTCGTACCGATCGTGCTCGGCTACCAGGCCTGGTCGTACTGGGTGTTCCGGCGCCGGCTGAGCACCGCCAACATTCCGGACGAGGCGAAGGAGTCCGAGCCGGTCGGGTAAGCGGGGCCACCCCTGGGCTCAACCCTGATTCACGCCGCCCCGGTTGACGCCGGGCACCCTGATGGCGGACGAGTCCCGGCCGCCGGGGTGCTCCGGCCGATCGCAGCCACTCCGATCGCCGCCTGACCACCGCGATTGACCGCGTGCCATATCGTTGAGGCCGTGAGCCTCGGGCCGACGGACGGCAGCCAGCAGCGGCCGTTGCCGACGACGCCGCCGGCGGCGTCGGACCCGGCCGCTCTCGGGCCCATCGAACAGCCGGCGCCGCAGCAGTCCCACACGCAGCAGCCGGCAGGGTCGCCGCCACCCCACGTCCAGCAGGCGCCCGCCTGGCAGCAGTCCTACGTTCCACAGCCGGCAGCCTGGCAACCTCCGGCTCCTGCGTGGCGGGCGGCACCGCCGAAGCCTCGTGGCCCCAGCCCGGTCGTCTTCATCGTCGTGCTGCTGCTCGCGGTCGGCGTGACCCTGGCGGGCCTGCAACTGCTTCCGATCCCCACGGCGTCGCCGACGGGCGAAACCCGGCCCGGCTCGTCCGCCTCGCCCACCCCGTCGGCCTCCACCGACGCTCCGACGACTGGGCAGCATCCCGACCTGACCGAGAACAAGATCTACCCGATGAGCGTCAGTGGCAGCTGCCCCTCGGTGCACACACCATCGTCGATGGCGGCGTACAAGAAGCAGGTCGGCGAGTTGCTCACCTGCCTGGCCGGCATCTTCGACCCGTTGATCGAGCGGGCCGGCGCCGTGCCGATCGCGGTTGGCCACGTCTTCTACGGCAAACAGGTCGACACTCCCTGCGGCGGCGAGGCCGACGCGTACGCCTTCTACTGCGAGAGCGATCGCACGATCTACCTCTCCGAACAGGTCTACGAGGATTCGCAGTACGCCCGTTTGTCGGTGGCCGACACGGTGATCCACGAGTACGGCCATCACGTGCAAGAAATGGCCGGCATCTTCGAGGCGGCCGACAAGCTCGACGAGAGCCAGTCGGTGATCGTGCGACGCGAAGAACTGCAGGTGTTCTGCTGGACCTATTACGTGTTCGCCTCGGTTCCGACCTTCGAGTTGACCGCGACCGATCGAGCCTTCATCGCCGACCTCTGGTCACAGACCAGCGACCCGGACGGCCACGGCACCGTCACGGCACAGAAATACTGGGGCGCCCGCGGGCTGAGCGGCAGGAACCTGGGTGCCTGCAACACCTGGAGCGTGCCGAAGAGCAAGGTGCGATGAGGCATCGGCCGGCCATTTATCGGTCGGCCGTAGGAGAGGAGAAGCGGTGCCCGACAAGGAAGATCTGAGCGTGCACGATCCCTGGGTCGATGCCGTGTGTGCCGCCCTGCAGGTGCCCCGCGAGGTCGTCGACATCGACGCCGTGCTCGGCCTTGCCGGACGCGTCGCGCACCGCACCGCCCGTCCGATGGCCCCGGTCAGCACCTTTCTGCTCGGCTACGCCCTCGGCTGCGGCGGTGGCACGTTGGACGACGTGCGCGCCAGGATTCTGGCGGTGCGCACCGACGGCTGAGCCGGTTGTGGGAACCCATTGATCGAGCCTGTCGATTGATCGAGCCTGTCGACATCGGGGCACGTGGGAGGTCTCCCGGCGCATCCCTCCACCGTGGATCGAGATTGTCGAGATCCCGGCAGGCAGGAGGTCGCGGCGGGCCGGTCTCGAAGGGCCAGTCGGGGTGATCGGACTTGCTGGCGGTGTCGAGATCCTCCGATGGCGGGGAGGCGTCGAGTGTCAGGTTGCAACACGAGAGCCGCGAGGGTTCCGACCACCCGGTTTCAGGTTGCAACAAGAGAGCCGCGAGGCTTCCCGCCACCCGGTGTGAGCTTTCGACGTCACGGCGCCGCCCTCACGGTGCTTGCTATTCGATCGGGCCAGACCTCGATACCAAATCCACCACTCGATAACGCTTTGAACGATTCAATGGCCCCGATTCACGAATCGAGCGGTGGATTTGGTATTTCGTCAAACGATGAACTGCTGTCAACCCCGCGGGGCTCGACCAGCGAGTAACGCTCGACCCGGTACCAAACGCAGGTGCGAAGCGGAGTGGGGGTGCACCCCGTCAGGGTGTGGTCGGGCGTAGGCAAACTTCTCGGCGGAGCCTGCGGAGCCGAGAAGGCTTGCCGGGGCGGGACGGGGTGCATCCCCACTCCGCGGCAACAGACGCAACGAACAGAGCGCGGGCATGAGGGCTCGACACGCTCGACCAACGGAGTGCAAGGGCGCGGGAAGATCCCGGCGTTCGCCGGGAACGGATGTCTCGACCAGCGGTACGGGGTACGTGGCTCGACCACGGCTTTCCCGGATCACCTGTGCAGGCAGCGTCCCGCAGCTACATTCAGAAGAGTTCTGCACTCGTCGTCGAGAGGACGCCATGACCGAACCGCTGCGTCTGGACATGACCCACCTTCCGGACCTGGCGGCCACCGCGTCCCGGGTCGGGCCCGTGCGCACCCGCATGCCGGTTTACGTCGACCTGCTGCCGCCCTGCAACAACGCCTGCCCCGCCGGCGAGAACATTCAGGAGTGGCTGCGCCTGGTCAAGGCCAACTCCGACGAGGCCGCCTGGCGCGAGTTGACCCGCAACAATCCCTTCCCCGCCATTCACGGACGGGTCTGCTACCACCCCTGCGAAACCGCCTGCAACCGCATCGAACTCGACGGCTCGGTCAGCATCCATTCCGTCGAGCGATACCTGGGCGACCTGGCCATCGAGCGGGGCTGGACGTTCCGCCGCACCCGTCCCGCCACCGGACGCCGGGTGCTGGTGGTGGGTGCCGGACCGTCCGGGCTGTCGGCGGCCTACCAGCTCGCCATGCTCGGCCACGACGTCGAGGTGCGGGACGCCTCCGCACAGCCCGGCGGCATGATGCGCTACGGCATTCCCAAGTACCGGCTGCCCCGCGACGTGCTCGACGCCGAGGTGGCGCGCATCGTCGACCTCGGGGTACGCATCGTCACCGACCACCGGGTCACGGACCTGCTCGCCGAGCAGGCCGACGGCGGCTTCGACGCGGTGTTCGTGGCGATCGGAGCGCACCTGTCCAAGCGGGTCGACATTCCGACCCGCGATGCGTCACGGATCGTCGACGCGGTCAGTTTTCTGCGCGACGTGGCCAGCGGCGAACGTCCCGCGATCGGACGCCGGGTCGCCGTCTACGGCGGCGGCAACACCGCGATGGACGCCGCCCGCGTCGCCCGCCGGCTGGGCGCCGAGGAGTCGATCGTGGTCTACCGGCGCACCCAGGAGCAGATGCCCGCGCACCCGTCCGAGCGCGAGGAGGCGCTGGCCGAGGGCGTGCAGATGAACTGGCTGCGCACCATCTCGTCCCTGGATTCCCACGACATGACCGTCGAGATCATGGAGTTGGACGACGAGGGCCGCGCGGTGGGCACCGGCCGGTTCGAGACGCTGCAGGCCGATACGGTGATCCTGGCCCTCGGCCAGGAGACCGATTCGGACTTTCTCAAGGCGATCCCCGGCATGCGGTTCGACCGCGACGTGCTGCAGGTCGACCGCACCACCTTGATGACCGACGTGCCCGGCATCTTCGCCGGCGGCGACGCGGTGCCGTCCGAGCGCACCGTGACGGTGGGCGTCGGTCACGGCAAACGGGCGGCGCGCATGATCGACGCGTGGCTGGACAACCGGCCGCCGGTGACCGCACCCAAGCACGAGATCGCCGGCTTCGACACGCTCAATCTGTGGTACTTCGGCGACAACCGCCGCAGCAGCCAGCCCGAGCTGAACCCGGCCAACCGGGTCACCGACTTCGATGAGATCCACGGCGGTCTCGACACCGGGCAGGCCCACGTCGAGGCGTCGCGGTGCTTGTCGTGCGGCAACTGCTTCGAGTGCGACGGGTGCCTCGGCGCGTGTCCCGAGGACGCCATCGTCAAGCTCGGTAAGGGCTTTCGCTACCGCTTCGACTACGAGAAATGCACCGGCTGTGCGACCTGCTACGAGCAGTGCCCCGTACACGCCATCGAGATGATTCCGGAGCACTCATGAGAGCCATCATCGACGGCAACGAGGCCGCGGCCTCGGTTGCCTACCGATTGAACGAGCTGTGCAGCATCTACCCGATCACGCCGAGTTCGACGATGGCCGAGCTGGCGGACGAGTGGTCG
>DAOSUG010000231.1:0-2131 GCA_035378545.1 Micropruina sp.
GGCACCAGTCCGAACTGCGCCACCAGCACCGCCGCGATCGGTGCGAACAGGGCCGAGCAGTCGGCGGCCACCTTGACCAGCGAGTACACCTTGGTGAGTTCGGCGCGGGGAACGTCCTCGACCAGCAGGCAGTCCCAGGAGTTCTGGGTCACCTGCCAGGCGCCATTGATCACCGAGGCCACCAGGAACCACCAGAAGTTCTGCGCGAAGGCCCAGATCAGGCACGGGATCACCCAGGCGACGATGTCGAACGCTGCGGTGGTCATCCGACGGCCGAGCTTGTCGGTGATCACCCCGCTGAGTAGGCCGAACACCACCTGGGACAGCATCGAGATGGTCGCCAACAGCCCGATCTGCTGGTCGCGCACCCCGAGGGCCAGCATGAACACCGAGGCGTAGGGCAGCACCAGCGCCATCGAGAGGCCCCACATCGGCTCGGTGTAGACGCAGGCCCGTCCGTTGCCGCGAAGTCCGAGCAGGCTGACCACGAGAGGGTTGCGAACGCGGGGCACCTGACCAGTCAATCACCCGGATCGAACCCGCGCTGGGTCATGGTGTGCAGCGCCCACCCGCCGTCCCGGTGTCGCCGCGTTCCCGGCTGCAACTGCGCGGCACGAACACTGCCGATGGACCGCGGCTACCGTGCCAGCCGGCGCCAGCCGCCGGCGCGATTGTTGGCGATCACCGCACGGAACAGGGCCAGCAGGGCAGCCTCGTCCAGCTCGTCCCCCTCGAAGAGCTGAATGGAGCGTGCGGTCGCGTTGCCTCGCCCCTGGTTGATCAGCCCGGTCGGATCGGGTGCGATCGGGTCGTAGATGAAGACGTTGAGATGGTCCTTGGTGCCGAGGAACGCGGCCACGTTGCCCTGCAGCACGAAGTAGGGCTGGCGCGTGCGTTTGATCGTCTCTTCGAGTTCCGGGTCGGCCTCGTGCAGCAGCACCCGGACGCGGCGGGCGAAGTCGGCCTGCCACGCCGGCATCGTGGCGAGATAGTCGTCCACTCGTGGGTCGGTGGTGGTCATCCGTCCTCCGCTCCCGGCGCCGCACCTGCGCGCGTTCAGGGTCGAGTCTGACCAAGTGAGCGAGCGCGTTCCACCCTTTGCCCCAATGAGATCCCGGCTGGGCGCCGGGATGACGGGTTGGCCTGCTCCAATGAGATCCCGGCGTGCGCCGGGATGACGGGTTGGCCTGCTCCAATGAGATCCCTGCGTGCGCCGCGACAACGGGTTGGCGGTGGTCTCGACCGTTCGGTACCGGCACTCGTGACCGACACCCGAGCGACGGTCACACCCGGGTGCGCATGCCCTGTTCCATGCGGGCGACGTGCATGGTGAGGTAGGTGACCTCGTCCTCGCTGACCGGATGCTGCAAACGCAACTCCAGGAGCGACTTGATGCGGAGCGCCACCTGTTGTGCCCGCCCCTTGCCGGACGCGACGAGCACCGCCACGTCGGGTATGCCTCCGTCCAGTTGCCTGCCGGCCTGGGCGCGGGCGAAGAAGTAGCGCAGGTGGGTGGCGAAGCGGGCCGCGTCGATCGAGTCGGGGTCGAACTCGTCGCCGTAGGCCTGCTGCACCGTGTCGAAGATCTGCCGGATCAGCTTCGACTGCACGAAGGTCTGCTCCATGCTCGGACTGCCGGTGACCGCGTGGAACAGGTGCATGGCGAGGGCGATCGCCTCGCCCTGCGGCAGCGGCGCGTCCAGCTCGCGGTTCAGCTTGGCCAGCAACGCCTCGGCCACCTCGAGCTCGACCGGGTGCAGATGGGCCACCTCGGCCCGCATCGGGTACTCCATCACTTCACCGCGGGCCACCCGTTCAATCGCCTGGTGGACGTGGTCGGCCACCGCCACCACAGCCAGCGGCGGCATCAGCGAGCCGAGCTCGCGCATCGCCTGCGCGAACAGGGTCTCGACCAGCGCCAGCCGCTCCGGTGGAATGTCGGCCAGTACCTGCGCGATCGAGTCGGGATTGTCGGCCGGGACGAACCGTCGCACGATCAGCGCCGGGTCGATGGGGTCACCGGGGCGGGCCTGGAAGCCCACGCCGCGCCCGGTGATCACCACCTCCGGACCGAGTTCGTCGAGCGAGAGCACGACGTTGTTGTTGAACACCTTCAGCACCTGCATCGCAC
>DAOSUG010000231.1:2231-4426 GCA_035378545.1 Micropruina sp.
TACCAGCCGAACGACTTCTTGCGGTACCTGTTCAGGGTGCCCGACCCGTCGTCGTTGCGGTCGACGTAGATGAACCCGTACCGCTTCGACAGCTGCGCGGTGGACGCGCTGACCACGTCGATCGGGCCCCACCAGGTGTAGCCGAGCAGGTTCACTCCGTCGGCGATCGCCTCGCGCACCTGCACCAGGTGATCGTTGAGGTAGGCGATCCGGTAGTCGTCTTCGACGGTCTGCACGCCGTCGACCTCGACCAGCACGTCCTTGGCGCCCAGCCCGTTCTCGACGATGAACAGCGGCTTGTGCCAGCGGTCCCAGAACTGGTTCAGCACGATGCGCAGGCCGACCGGATCGATCTGCCAACCCCATTCGGACGCCGGCAGGGTCGGGTTGCGGATGCCGCCCAGAATATTGCCCTCGCCGACCTCGCCACCGCCCGCGGCCTGGCAGACGCTCATGTAGTAGCTGAACGACACGAAGTCGACGGTGTTCTTCAGCGTCTCGCGGTCTTCGTCGGTGATGTCGAGCACGATGCCCGCATCGCGAAGCGTGCGCAGGAAGTACCCGGGGTATTCGCCGCGCACGTGCACGTCGCTGAACGCGAGGTTCTCGTGGTCGGCATTCATCACCGCGAGCACGTCGGCCGGATTCGGCGTCAGCGGATAGGTCGGCATGGCGATCACCATGCAGCCCACCTTGATCGCCGGGTTGATCTCGTGCGCGATCTTCGTGGCGGACGCCGACGCGACCAACTCGTGGTGGATCGCCTGGTACAGGTCGGCCTCGCTGAGCTCGGCCTTCGGCGTCCAGATGCCGCCGGACATCAGCGGCGCATGCAGCACCGAGTTGATCTCATTGAAGGTCAGCCAGTACTTCACCCGGTCACCGAACCGCTCGAACAGCACCCGTGCGTAACGCTCGTAGAAGCCGATCAGCCGGCGATCGACCCAGCCGTCGTAGGTCTTGGCCAGGTGCAGCGGCGTCTCGTAGTGGCTGATCGTGACCAGCGGTTCGATGCCGTACTTCTCCAACTCGTCCAGCAGCCGATCGTAGAAGGCCAGGCCCTCCTCGTTCGGCGTCAGTTCGTCGCCGTTGGGAAAGATCCGGCTCCAGGCGATCGAGAAGCGGTAGACCTTGAAGCCCATCTCGGCGAACAGCGCGATGTCTTCGGCGTAGCGGTGATAGTGGTCGATGCCTTCGTGCTTGAGGTTGTCGGGGGTCGGTTCGTCCGTGGGCGGGGCGACGATGCCGCGCGGCATCACGTCCTGGATCGAAAGGCCCTTGCCATCGGCGTCGTAAGCGCCTTCGAGTTGATTGGCGGCGGTGGCGCCACCCCACAGAAAGCCGTCTGGAAATGTGGTGGTCATGTGAGTCATTCTCCTGTCTCGGTGGTGTTCAGTGGGTGACGACGAGCGCTGTGTCGGCGTGGCTGACGATGGACGGGTCGACCGGCAGCACCTCGCTTTGGGCGGCACTGTTGGTGATCAAGACCACCGTGGTGGTCGAGTAGCCGGCGGCCTTGACCGCGTCGAGATCGACCTCGGCGAGCACGTCGCCGGCGGTGACCGACTCACCCTGATGCACCTTGGGGGTGAAGCCCTCCCCCTTCAGGTTCACCGTGTCGATGCCGACGTGCACGAGCACCTCGACGCCGTCCGCGGTGCGAATGCCGTAGGCGTGACCCGAATCCATGGTGACGATCACGGTGCCGCTGACCGGCGCATAGACGGTTCCGGACGTCGGGACGACCCCCACGCCGGTGCCCATCGCACCACTGGAGAACACCGGATCGGGCACGTCCGCCAGGGCGATCAGGTCGCCGTCCATCGGTGCGAGAACCAGCACCTCCGTACCGGCAGGAGCGCCCACCTTCGCTGCGGTGGCGGGTTCGCCGGCCACCTGGTCGTCCTTGACGCCCCAGAACAGGGTGAGGAAGAAGGCCAGCGCCACGGCGATCGCGACACCGATGAACAGCAGCGCCAGGTTCGGAGTGGCGAGGTAGGCGGGAATGCCGATCAGCGAGGGAAAGACGAACGCGGTGGTTCGACCACCGTCGATGCCGGCGAAGATGCCACCGACCGCACCGCCGGCGATGCCGAAGTAGAACGGCAGTTTGCGAGGCAGGTTGACGCCGTAGATGACGGGCTCGGTGATGCCGGCCAACCAGCCCGACAGCGCGGACGGTCCGGCCAGCTTCT
>DAOSUG010000232.1:0-4423 GCA_035378545.1 Micropruina sp.
CCCGGGCGGACAGCTCGGCCGCGGCCTTGCGGGTGAAGGTCAGGCCCAGCACCTGCTCGGGGGCTACCTGGCCGCTGCCGACCAGCCACACCACCCGGGCCGCCATCACGGTGGTCTTGCCCGAACCGGCACCGGCGATGATCACACCGGGCTGCAACGGAGCGGTGATCGCCGCGAGTTGCTGATCTGAGAACGGCAGCCCGAGCAGTTCGCTCAGCTGTTCGGGTGCGGTGAGCGTGCTCACGCGACCACCTGCCGTCCGGACGGCTTCGCGGGGCAGCTCGCAGCGAACGGGCACCACTGGCAACCCTGCCCCGGCGTGGCCGGGTACCGGCCCTCACGCACCAGGGTGACCGCGCGGGACACTCGCTCGTGCACCCAGCTGGGATGCCCGGCGTCCGCCTCACCCAGACTCGGACGTTCGCTCAGCGCCGCCTGGTGGAACTGACGCGGATAGTCGTCGAGATCGGCGCTCTCGGGCAGGCGCAGGTAGACCAGGCAGCCACCGGCGCTGCGCGCCCCGGCACCCGCCACGGAGTCGAACCCACCGGCCTCGATGGCCAGCTGATACACCCCGAGTTGCTCGTGCGAGGCGGCCTCGGCCGCGGTGGGCGGACGCTTGTTGGTCTTGAAGTCGACCACCCGCAGCCGGCCGTCGGCGGCCCGCTCCAGCCGGTCGACGCTACCCACCAGGCGCACCGGGGTGCCGTCCACCTCGACGGTGACGTCGAACGGCACCTCGACGCCCACCACCTCGGCACCCTCGTTGGCGGCCTGCCAGTTGACGAAGCGGGTCAGCGCCGATTCGGCCTTGATGCGCTCGGCGTCCGAGAGCCACGCCGCATCGAACGGCAGCTCGGCCCAGACCTCGTCGAGCCGGCCGGCCAGCTCGTCGATGCTCAGGTCGTCGTTGCGTGCGTGTTCGGCCAGCACGTGGATCACCGAGCCCAGGCTGGCGTTCGCGTTGCGCGGCGGGTCGGCGTGCACCTGCCGGGTGAGGTAGTGCTGCCGGGGACACGTGAGCAACCCCGTCAAGGCGGACGGGCTGAGCCGCACGGGCAACGCCGCCGGACGCGCGGCGCCGGTCGGTTCGGCCAGGCCCCACCACAACGAGGGATGCGCCTGCGCCACCAACGGACGCCCGCGGGCGTCGGTGAGCGCCGCCAGCCGGGCCAGCCGCAGCGCCGCCGCCTCACGCAAGGCCGCGGAGCAGTCGGCGCTGGTGGCGCGTCGGCGCAGATCGGCCACCAGCGCAGCCAGGGTGAGCGGACGTTCGCTGGGCCGGTACTCGACGATCGGCACCCCCAGCTCGGCCAGGAAGCGCGAGGGCTGGTTGGCCTCGCCGTCGGAGCCCTGGACGGCGGTCACCACCAGGCGGCGAGCGGCCCGGCTGCACGCCACGTGGAACAGCCTGCGCTCATCGGTCAGCGCCTGCCGCGGGTCGGAGTGCCCGCTCAACCCGTCGCTGACCAACTCGGCCGGCTCGAGAATGGCTGCGCCGTGCCCGGGTGCCGGCCACAACCCCTCTTGGACGCCCGCCACGACGACCACCGGCCACTGCAGGCCCTTGGCCCGGTGCGCGGTCAACAGTCGGACGCCCCGGCCCCGCACCTCGGCCTCACGGGTGGTGTCGGCCGGAATCTCCTGCGCCGCCACTTCGGCCAGAAAGCCCCGGACGCCGCCCGACCCCGCCGGCTGTTCGGTCGCAGCGGCCGCCGCGAACAGCGCGATCACCGCGTCGAGGTCACGGTCGGCCCGCCGGCCCGCCTCGCCGCCGTCGCGGCTGGCGCGCCGCAGCCGCTCGCCCCAGTCGGTGCCGGACCACAGCCGCCACAACACCTCGGACGCCCCGTTGCCGGGCACGGCCAGGGTGCCCCGAGCGGCTTGGAGCAGCCCCGACAACGCCCGCAGCGCCCCCACCTCGGCAGTCTCGGGCAGGTCGGCCAGCCGTTCGGGTTCGCTCAACACCTCAGCGATCAGCTGCCCCGGCGAGCGGCCGACCATGGCCGAACCGGTGGCCTCGCGCTCGGTCTCGAGCAGCAGCCGGCCCAGGGTGCGCAACCCGACCGCGTCGACCCGGGCCAATGGTGAGGTGAGCAGCCGTTTGGCCTCGTCGGCGTCGAGCTCGCCGCCGCGCAGCACCACCTCGAGGGCCAGCAGCAGTGGACGCACCGCCGGTTCGGCCAGCAGCGGAATCTCGTCGC
The DNA here is from genome assembly GCA_035378545.1 of Micropruina sp. GTDB lineage: Bacteria > Actinomycetota > Actinomycetes > Propionibacteriales > Propionibacteriaceae > Micropruina. The sequence continues at coordinate 2,205 of DAOSUG010000232.1, forward strand.
CGGCCACCTCGACCGGAATGCCCGCCGCCACCAGCGCCCGGGCGATCGGGGCGAGCTGGCGCCGTCCGGAGCGCACCAGCACGGCCAGGTCGCCGTGGGCATAGCCCTCGTCGAGGTGGGCGCGGCGCAGCTGTTCGGCGATCAGCTGCGCCTGCTGCGACTCCGACGCACACACCATGACCGCGACCTCATCGGCGCTCACCTCGGGCACCACCGTCTCGGGCTCGTCCGCCGGTCGCAACGCGGCGACGACCTGTTCGCCGAGCACCGGTAGCGGCAGCCGGCGCGCCACCCGCCGCGCGGCCACCGCGACGACGGCACCCGAGCGATGGTTGGCGGGCAGCACCAGCACCGGCGCCGGTGACCCGTCGGCCAGGGGGAACGTGGACGAGAACTGGGCCAGTGCCCGCGGATGTGCGCCACGGAACCCGAACACCACCTGATCGGGATCGCCCACCGCAAGGATCGGACCGCCGGGCGGCACCAACGCCCGCAGCAGCCCGATCTGCGAGGGGTCGAGCTCGCCGTACTCGTCGACGATCACCCGCGAGATGCGCGCACGCACCGACTGCACCAGCTGCGGGTCGGTCAGCGCGATGCGGGCCCGGTGGACGAGTTCGGCGTAGTCAAGACTGCCTTCGGCATCGAGCACATCGAGGTACTCGGCGAAGAAATGCCCGGTGGTCACCCACTCGGGCCGCCCGGCCGCCGCCGCGAACGCGACCACGTCTTCGGGATCGAGCCCCAGTTGCCGGACCCTGGCGATGGCCGCCCGCGCCTGTCGGGCGAAGGCCCTGGTGCCGATGGCCTGCTGAACCTCTGGCGGCCAGACGCCCGCCCCCCGTCCGGTGAGCAGCTCGCGCACCCGGAACTCCTGCTCGGGCGCGGTCAGCAGCCGTGGCTCGGGCTGCCCCGGCTCGGCCGCCAGGCGCAACAACCACAAGCAGAAGGCGTGCGTGGTGGTGACCCACGGCGGGCTGACCGTGCGGTTCATTGCACGAGCGACCCGATTGCGCAACCGGCTGGCCGAGCGTCGAGAGAAGGTGAGCACCAGTGGTTGCGGCCCGTCGCCCGCCCGCGTGCCGAGTTCGAGCGCCGCCGCCGCGGCCACCACCGTGGTCTTGCCCGAGCCGGGCCCGCCGATCACCAGGGCCGGCGAATGCCGGTGCTCATGCACGGCGGCGCGCTGCCACGCATCGAGCCCCCACGCATCAGGCATGTCAGCGACCTCGTCCATGCCCACATGCAATCATCCGGCACCGACATTTCCCGCTTGCCGACACGCGCAACGCGTTGTCCGCGTGAGTGACATGGGTCGTGAGCATGTGACAGGGTGACTGAACCGCTGCGATGAGGTGCACGCTCGGGCGGCGGTCCACCAGCACGAGTCACCGCCCCTGGTGAGGGAGTGCAGCCAGAAGGAGAACCGCATGGCCGAGGGCACCGTGAAGTGGTTCAGTGCCGAAAAGGGATACGGCTTCATCGAGGTCGACGGTGGCACCCAAGACGTCTTCGTCCATCAAACGGCGATCCATTCCGACGGTTTCCGCACCCTTTCCGAGGGTCAGCGGGTCGAGTTCGAGATCACGTCCGGCGCCAAGGGCCCGCAGGCCGACAGCGTCAGGGGGCTGTGAGCCCGCGCGGTTCCATGGCCGAGCCGACCCCAGGGGGCGCTCCACTCCGGGCGTGGCCCGTCATCAGCGGGTGACCTTCCAGGGTTCTTCCCCACCCGTGGCTCATGCCTGCCGCCCACCCGACCGCTAGATTGGGCGGCATACCCTGTTCACCCATCGAGAGGTAGTCATGAGCTCGACCACTCCCGCCGCCGGTGCCGCCGCGGCCATGCCGCTGCAGCCTCCGACCACCCTCACCCTGACCGTGCCCGAGGCTCCCTCGGCCGTGGTGGCCACGCAGGCCCCGGCCATGGCACCGCAGGTCGAGGCCGCGCAGGTGCCGGTGCTCGACGCCAAGGTGGACGAGTTTCTGGGGGCTCTCGATTCGGCCGAGGCCAAGTCGCCCACGTTCACCGCGCAGGCCGACGCCGTGCGCAGCATGGGCGACGCCGACATCCGCAAGGCCGCCGAGACCTCCAACCGCCTGCTGAACGCGCCGGTCCGCGCCCTGAAGGAGGGTGGCCTGTCCGACGGATCCAAGGTCGGCCAGACCCTGGTGCAGTTGCGCCGCACCGTTGAGGATCTCGATCCGGGCAAGGCGCGCGG
>DAOSUG010000233.1:0-4409 GCA_035378545.1 Micropruina sp.
GGGGTGGACGGATCGCAGGTCACGATCTACGGCGAGGGCTGGAACTTCGGCGAGGTGGCCCACGACGCGCGGTTCGTCCAAGCCAGGCAGGGCAACCTGGCCGGAACCGGTATCGGCACGTTCAACGACCGGCTGCGCGATGCCGTCCGGGGCGGGGGACCGTTCGACGAGGATCCGCGCGGCCAGGGCTTCGGCACCGGGCTGTTCACGGCATCGAACGACGCGTGGGTGAACGGGGACGGCTACGCGCAACTCGATCGGCTACTGGCCGACACCGACCTGATCCAACTCGGCCTGATCGGCAACCTGCGCGACTTCTGGCTGCCCTCCAACAGCAGGCGGGCGTTCGTCCGGGGCGACGAACTGGACTACAACGGCCAGCCGGCGGGTTACGCGGCCGAGCCGGACGAGGTGGTCAACTACGTGGACGCGCACGACAACGAGACCCTGTTCGACGCGCTCACCCTGAAGCTGCGGCCCGACACGTCGATGGCCGACCGGGTGCGCATGAACACGCTGTGCCTGGCCCTGGCGACCCTGGGGCAGGCCCCGGTGATGTGGCACGCCGGCACCGACATTCTGCGCAGCAAGAGCCTGGATCGAAACTCGTACAACTCCGGCGACTGGTTCAACTTCCTCGACTGGACGATGACCGACAACGGCTTCGGCGCCGGCTTGCCGCCCGAGGGCGACAACGGGCCGAAGTGGCGCTACTTCGTGCCCTTTCTGGCCGATTCGCGGTTCAAGCCCTGCCCGGACGACATCGCCCAGGCTCACGCGCAGGCGCTCGACCTGCTTCGGTTGCGCGCTGCCACCCGGTTGTTCCGCATGGCCTCGGGTCACGCGATCCGCACCAAGATCACGTTTCCGGTCAGCAACACCCACCACCAGGTGCCCGGCGTGATCGCGATGCGCATCGACGATCGGGTGGGTGAGCCGGTGCAGGCGGACTGGGCGTCACTGGTCGCGGTGTTCAACGCGACCGCGCTGCCGGTGCGGCTTCAGGTACCGGGGCTGACCAGCCGGCATGGCCTGCACCCGGTACAGGCCGCCGGCTGCGACGAGGTGGTCAAGAGTGCCCGCGTCGAGGGGCAGTGGGCGGCCGTGCCGGCCCGCAGCTACGCGGTCTTCGTCGAGCCGAACTGAGTCTCTTCTCGACCGGACGCGGGAGACCAGCTGAGAGGTTTCTCGCGCTGAACTGCGCTGACGCAATGACTGGATCGGACGGTCGCGGCCGGTGGGCCAGGTGGGCGGAGGCCCGGGTTGCGTCGGTAAGGCCCGCAACCCGGGCCGGGCCACCAGGTCGTCGTTTTGAAGAATCACCCGCTCACGGCATACCCCCCGGATGCCGAGGTCCCCCCGGATCGTCTGTGAACGACGTTCTCTGAAAGCGCTTCAATATTGACACCCGCCATGCCAGAATGCAACCGTCCGGGCTGGGCGACCACCCCTTGACCAGATGAAATGACGTGAGCCATGGCCACCCGCTCCGAGCGGCGCGACAACACCGAGTCGGCGATCATCGACGCCGGCCTGCAGTTGCTGGCCGAGGGCGGCGCCGAGGCGCTGACGATCCGCGGTTTGGCCCGCAAGCTCGTTCTGGTGCCATCGGCTCTCTACCGCTACGTGCGCAACCGCGACGATCTGCTCAATCTGCTGCTGACCCACGCCCGTGCGGATCTGATCGAGGCCGTGCAGGCCGCTCATGATGCGGTTCCTCACCACGACCTATCCGGCCGCTGGCGCGCTTTCGCCCGCAGCCTGCGCTCATGGTCGCTCGCGCATCGGCACGAGTGGTTGCTGATTCAGCGCACCGCGCTGACGGGCACTGCGCCGGCCACCGAGAACACCTACGCCCTCCACGTGCTGTTGCTTCGCCTCGGTGCCGACGCCGAGGCGGCCGGCATGGCGCCCGCGCTACTGCCCAGAGGTACCAGCGCAGGTATGCCGGGTCTGCCTGTCATGCTCGCGATGGCCGGTGTGCACGTGTCGGAGCAGACCGTTCTGGCCGGACTTGCCGCCTGGCATCTGCTGGACGGCTCGATCTACGCCGAAGTGCTGAGCTTGGCCGGCCGGGAGTTGATCGATGCAGACACGTACTTCGACGCGATGGTGGCGGTGACGACCCGCATGCTGGTCGGCCAACAAGGTGAAGGATTGTGATTCGATATCGGATCACAATCCTTCACCTTGTTGACGGGTTCATGGGCGGCCCGGGGTCACCACCCCACATAGCGGTCCGGACGGTGGTTGAAAGCGATCACCAGGTTGAGTATCACCGCGCCCAGGGCTGAGAAGGCCACGCTGGGCCAGGGCAGCACGGCGAGCGAGCCCAGCACCACCATCAGGTCGAGCACCATCTGCACGTAGCCGGCCGGAATGCCGCGCCGTTCCTGTAGGAGCAGTCCGACGATGTTGAAACCGCCCAGACTGGCCCGATGCCGAAACAGCACCAGCAGCCCGACTCCGGCGATCATGTTGCCCAGCACCACGGAATAGACGGCGGGCAGCACCAGGTGCGGCAGCATGGCGGCGTGCAGCGAGGTCAGTACCGTCACGGCGCCGATCGCGAGCAGCGTCCGTAGGGTGAAAGTCCACCCCTTGCGAGAAACCGCCGCGACCAGGAAGGGCAGGTTGACCAGCAGAAACAGTACCCCGAACGGCACCGGCAGGGCGTAACTGAGCAGCAGCGACAGCCCGGCTGTGCCGCCGGTGACCGTGGCGCTGGCGTGCAGCAGATACAGCCCGAACGAGGCCATCACGGTGCCGGTGCAGAAGCCCAGGATGTCCTCCACCAGGGTGTGCCGCGCCGCCGTGAGCCGGGGCGCGGGGGTAATGGGCGCGGGCGTGGTGGGCCGGGGAGCGGTGGGCGCGGGCGAACCAGGCCGGGCATTCTTGACGAACGGGTTCGCGTCGGGAGTCGTCGGCCCCGTGTTGGTGCCGGTGCCGCCCGCCGCCGTCATGCCGCCGCCCGCTGCAGCTCGGCCAGCGCCTGCAGCACCCGGTCGTTGCTGGCGGCGTCCGCGATGGTGATCCGCACCCCGTCGCCGGCGTAGCCGCGCACCAGTATGTCGGCCGCGTCGAAAGCCCGCAGCACCGCCTCGCGTTCGCCCTCGCCGGTGCGCAGCCAGACGAAGTTGGCCTGCGAGCCGGGTACCGCCAGCCCCAACCGTCGCATCGCACACGTCACCCGGTCCCTTTCCGTGGCGACCGCCGCCACCCGCTCGGCCAGCTCGCGGGAGGCGTCCAGGGAGGCGATCGCCGCGGCCTGGGCGAGGCTGCTCACCGCGAACGGCAGCCCGGTGCGGCGCAGCGCACCGGCGACGGTGGGGGACGCGATGGCGTAGCCGACCCGCAGCCCGGCCAGCCCGTAGGCCTTCGAGAAGGTGCGCAGCAGGCACACGTTGGGGTACCGCCGGTAGCGGGCGAGTGCGTCCAGGGGGTCGGTGGTCACGTACTCGAGGTACGCCTCATCGATCGCCACCAGCACGTCGCCGGGCACCCGGGCCAGTAAGCGGTCGAGATCAGCGCCCGCGATGGTGACCCCGGTGGGGTTGTTCGGCGTGCACAGCAGCACCAGCCGGGTGCGGGGTGTGATCGCGGCGGCCATGGCGTCCAGGTCATGTGTCTCATGCCTGGTCAGGGGTACCGGGACGGGTTTCGCCCCGGACAGCGTGACCAACAGCGGGTACGCCTCGAACGAGCGCCACGCGAACACCACCTCGTCCCCGGCGTCGCACACCGAGGCGATGATCTGCTGCAGCACGCCGACGCTGCCGGGGCCGGCGGCGACCTCGTCCGAGCGCACGCCGACGTGCGCGGCGATCCGTTCACGCAGGGCCTCGGCGGCGCTGTCGGGGTACCGGTTGATTCGTCCGGACGCCCACGCGATCTCGTCCAGCACCGACGGTAGTGGCGGAAAGTGGTTCTCGTTCGAGGCCAGCGACGCGGTTGCGTTCGAGGTGGCGCGGCGCCCCGCCACGTAGGGCGGCAATGAGGTGACGGCCGAACGAATGTGCGGGGTGCGAATCGCTGTGGTCATGAGGGGATGATGCGACGGGGCGAATGGTATGCACAACCGACCGGCTCTGTGAAGTGCAGAATGTACGTGAATGGGCTAGTTCCATGACAATATGCACTGCATGGCTGACGTCGACCCACTTGATGCCCGTATTCTGCTGGCGCTCGACGACGAGCCGGACGCTTCGGTGCTGCAACTCGCCCGCACCCTGGCCATCTCGCGCAACACCGTGCACGCAAGGCTGCAGCGAATGCTGCGCGAGGGGGCGCTGCTGGGACAGAGTCAACGCATCGCACCGGCCAGTCTGGGCTACCCAGTGGTCGGGTTCGTGTCGCTGTCGGTGAGCCAGGCTCGGGGCGAGGGCACCGCAGCGGCCATGGCAGAGGTG
>DAOSUG010000234.1:0-4397 GCA_035378545.1 Micropruina sp.
CGTAGCCGGACGGCTTGCGCGACTCGATCTGGCAGAAGTCGCAGCGCCGGGTGCACGAGTCGCCACCGATCAGGAAGGTGGCCTCGCGGTCCTCCCAGCATTCGTAGATGTTGGGGCAGCCGGCTTCCTGGCACACCGTGTGCAGGTCTTCGTCCTGCACCAGCTTCATCAGGCCGCGGTATTCAGGGCCCATGCGGGCGGTGGTGCGGATCCACGGCGGCTTGCGCTCGATCGGGGTCTGGCTGTTGCGCACCTCGAGTCGCAACAGCTTGCGGCCAGCCGGTGGGCTGCTGGGCGCGGGGCTGACGGCGTCGTCTGCAAGGGTCACCGGCTCATCCTATCCCCGTCGGCCGGTCGAGCCTGCGGGTGAGCCTGCGCCGTGAGCGAACCGGGGGCGGGGCTGCCGGTGGCGAACGGGAGGCGGGGCTACCGATGACGAACCGGGGCCGCCATGGGGGGTTTGCCGGCGAACGATGTCGTGGCCGCACGCGACGGCGGACGGCGTGTGGGTGCGTCCGATGGTCAGTTGGTGAGGGCTGAGGTTGAGGCGAACTCGGGCGCCCGTTCGTACTCACGCAGCGCGAGCAGTTCACCCAGGTGCGGTTCGAGCGCGCCGGCGACCTCGACCAGGGACGGAGGGGGACCGTCCAGTTCGGCTGCCATCGAGGTGACGCCGGCGTCGGGGATTCCGCAGGGCACGATGTTGTCGAAGCCGGCCAACTGGCTGGTCACGTTGAGCGCGAACCCGTGCATCGTGGTCTGCTTGCTGACCCGAATGCCGATCGCCGCGATCTTGCGTTCGGGCCGAGTGGCGCCGGCCGAGAGCCACACGCCGATGCGTCCGTCCACCCGTCCGGTGTGAATACCGTAGTCGGACAGCACTCTGATCAGGGCCTCCTCGACCCTGCGCACATAGTCGACCACGCCGATGCCGCGGGGCAGAAAGAGGATCGGGTAACCGACGAGTTGGCCCGGGCCGTGCCAGGTGATCTTGCCGCCGCGGTCCACGTCGACCACGGGGGTGCCGTCGAAGGGACGCTCGTGCGGCTCGGTGCGGCGTCCAGCGGTGTAGACGGGTTCGTGTTCGACGAAGAGCACCTGCGGCGGCAGTTCGCCGGAGGCGACCCGGGCGTGGATGGTGCGCTGATAGTCCCAGGTGGGCAGGTAGGGGCTGAGCCGGTGCTCGCCCAGGCCCAGGTACTGAAACTGGACGGGCCGGTCGTCGGCCACCTCTCGCGCGGACACGTCCGGCAGTCTATGCCGGACGAGGCGGACGGGAATGCCTGGTGCAGGCCTGGCGCGGTGGCCCGCCCGGCTTCGGGGGCTTACGCGATCTCGAGATCGCTGCACACTTTCGGGCAGGCCGGACGATTTCGTGTTGCAGCCCGAAAGTGTGTAGCGCAGCCGAAAGCATGCAGGGATCTCGAGATCGTTGGGACGGGTCGTGGCGGGTGGTGGGGGTGGTGGAGGGCTGGACGGTCCGCACGCGCGTTGCGGGTGGTGGGGGCTGACTCGTCCTGTCGCAGGGTGTGGGTGGAGCCGAACGTCCTGACGGGAGGGCGCCCGCGCGCGGGGTCAAGCGGCCGATGCGGTGGCGGTTGGACGGTCCTGCCGCGGGTTGCGGGTGGTGGGGGCTGACTCGTCCTGTCGCAGGGTGTGGGTGGTGACGAACGTCCCGACTGGAGGGCGCCCGCGCACGGGGTTAAGCGGCCGATGCGGTGGCGGTTGGACGGTCCGCAGGCAGGTGCGGGTGGTGAGGAACGTCCTGACGGGAGGGCGCCCGCGCGGGGTCAAGCGGCCGATGCGGTGGCGGCACCTTTGAGGGCGGTTTGGGTGCGTGCATAGAGCAGCCGTGGCCGTTCCAGCATCTCGCTGGTGACTCTGATCATCGACCAGCCCAGTGCTCGCATGTCGTTCTCGCGGGTCTTCTCGGCGATGACCACCTGCTGGTCGGCATACTTCGCGTCGCCGTCGCATTCGATCAACACGTTCGTGCCGGCGATCCGTCCGTCGGTGGTGTAGGTCGTGCCCGGGACGGCGAACTGTGGCTGCACGGTCAGTCCCCACCGGTCGTACACGAGTGCCGTGTGTGACTCCAGGGGTGACTCGCGCCGACCGTCACCGAGCCGCCGTACGACTGCGAGGTTGGCGCGGCCGGTCCATCCGGTGACCGCTTCGGCGACGTCCTGTAGTTCGCCGACCGTGACGAGGCCGTCGTGCAGCGCGGCGTCGAAGGCCATCAAACCCGAGACCGGACACAACAGGGCGGTCTGCGCCACGGCCAGCGCGACGCTCGACCTGTCGAAGGGGGTCACTCGCTTGTGGATGACGAGGCCATCACGGTTCTGGGGTGCACCGTCGTCGGTGCGCATCAGGTGAACCGTGGACCAGTCAGGCCGGAAGACGGGCAGACCAAGCATTGCCGCGGCCGAGTAGTGGCTCGGAATGGTGTGCGGGCGGGCCTGATGCTCGATGCCGGTGAGTAGCCGGTGTCGGTCGGCCGGCCAGGGTAGTGGCTGTGCGGTGTACCACCCCCTCTTGAGTCGGACGATCACCCCTCGCGTGACGGCCGCACGCAGATCGGCGTCGGACATGCCGACGCGTCGAGCGTCCTGCACGGAGAAGACGTGTAGCTCTTTCAGCTCTGCCGGTAGCACGCCAGTATCATGACCCCTCCAGCCGGGCGGGAGGCGTGCCACCGGGCAATCTGTGGATAACTCGCGGACTGATGGGCATCGACGATCTCGAGATCGCCACAGGGTTTCGGCTTGCCGCTTCGATTTCGTGTTGTAGGGCGGCATCGTCGGGTTTGGGCGAAATCGTGCAGCGATCTCGAGATCGTCGGCGTTCCCCCGGCCGTCCAAGAGTTCCCGTCACCTCCACCGGGCACGGCTTACCGCTCGATGGCCTATTGGGGGTGGCATCGTCGGTTTGGGTGCAATCGTCCAGCGATCTCGAGATCGCCACAGGGTTTCGGCTTGCCGCTTCGATTTCGTGTTGTAGGGCGACAACGTCGGGTTTGGGCGAAACCGTCCAGCGATCTCGAGATCGTCGGCGTCCCCTCGACCTCCCGCGCGATCCGCCACCGGTCGTCGGTGCCGTCCGAGCCCTCCGCCGGCTCCACCTCCTGCCGGGCGACAGGGCATCGCATAATCCTGACCGCGCTGCGGCGCACGCAGTACGCCCGCTCGCTGGCGTTGTCGTCCTCGGCGCCAGGACCCGCGATCGACTTGTCTTCCGCCCTGCGAATCGGACGCACTGGGCACGTCCGCGCGGAACGCCCAGGGTTATGCGACACCCCCGGTACAGACCAGAAACCCCGCCACTCTTCGCCCCATTGGGTGAAAAGTGGCGGGGTCTGGTCCAGCCGAAGCTCAGAGGCCCAACTCGCCGCCGAAGTCGCCGGCCTCCAGGCGTGCCTTGACCACCGAGAGGAACCGGGCCGCGTCGGCACCGTCCACCAGGCGGTGGTCGTAGCTGAGCGAGAGATACATCATGTCGCGCACGGCGATCACGTCACCCAGCACCGGGTCGGACACCACCATCGGACGCTTCACCAGCGCCCCGGTGCCCAGAATGGCCGCCTGCGGCTGGTTGATGATCGGGGTGTCGAACAGGGTGCCGGCCGAGCCGTAGTTGGTGATCGTGAAGGTGCCGCCACTCAGCTCGTCCGGCGAGATCTTGTTGCCGCGCGAGCGTGCCGCCACCTCGCCGATCTTCTTGGCCAGGCCGGCCAGACTGAGGTCGCCCGCGTCACGGATCACCGGCACCAGCAGGCCGCGCTCGGTGTCGACCGCGATGCCGAGGTGCTCGGCGTTGTGGTAGGTGATGGTGCCGGCCTCGACGTCCATCGTGGCGTTCACCTTGTCGAACTGCTTCAGCGCCTCACACACGGCCTTGCAGATGAACGGCAGATACGAAAGGGATGCACCCTCGCGCTTCTTGAAGTCGTCCTTGGCCCGGGCCCGCAGCTTGCTGATGTTGGTCAGGTCCACCTCGACCGTGCCGGTCAACTGGGCCGAGATCTGCAACGACTCGACCATGCGCTTGGCGATCACCGAGCGCATCCGGCTGATCTTCTCGGTCGTGCCCCGCTTCGACCCCTCTGGTGCGGACGTCGGAGCGGACGGCTTCGCCGCGGGTGCGGTTGCCGCCGGTGCGGCCGGGGCCTCGGCGGACGGAGCGGACGCGGGTGCCTCGGCAGCCTTCTTGGCCGCCTCGGCCGCGGCGAGCACGTCCTGCTTGCGGATGCGCCCGCCGACACCGGTGCCACTCAGGCCTGCGAGTTGCACGCCGTGTTGCGCGGCGAGCTTGCGGACCAGCGGCGTCACGTAGCCCACCTCACCCGCATCGGACGATGCCGCGGGTGCGGCCGGAGCCGGAGTCGCCGGAGCCGG
>DAOSUG010000235.1:0-4393 GCA_035378545.1 Micropruina sp.
ACCGCAGACCTTCTCCTTACCATGGAGACGCTCTGCCGACTGAGCTATAGGGGCCTGGACCGCGTGAAACACTACAGGAGGGATCGGGTCGGCCTCAAATCGGCTGGTCAGCCCTCGCCAACGGCGACCGGTGTGATCTCACTGAAACCCAGACCACGGTACAGGTGCGTGGCTTCGCCCGCGGTCTCCTCCTGCACGTTGAGCGCCAGGCTCGACCAGCCCTGCTCGTGACACGCACGGGCGGCGCTCAACAGCAGCAGCGAGCCCAGGCCGCGGCGCCGATGATCGGGATGCACGAACAACTCGATCACGAACGGCACCGCCGGAATGCCCTCCCAGGGCGGGCTCGTGACCGTTTGGACGCAGCCGACCAGTGCCCCGTCCGACGTCTCGACGACGAGCGAGGCGGATTCGACCGGCGTGCCGTACTCGCCCTCGAACACGCCTTCCATCTCTTCGACCGCGTCTTCGAGATCGACCGCGGCGACCCCCTGGGGGTATGAGACCAGGTACAGGGCACCCAGCCGCTCGACGTCGTCGATCGACTGCGGACGGACGGTGACGTCGGCTGGCCCTACCGGCTCTGGCAAGGGAAGCGCTCGCTGCATGAGCATGCCGCCAGTCTAGGTGAAACGCCCCCGGAGAGCCGTGAGGGAATCGCTGAAGGCGGCTGTGTCTACGTGTCGATTCCGTGCGTGGACGGCGGGCGTCACCCCCCGACCGGCCAAAGCTGCGGCACTGGCCGGACGACCAGCCGAGGCGCTGCGGTCGGCCCGCAACTTCGGCGCCACGGGCCCTCGGACGCACGGCTCTGCGGTTCACTTCTTGCGGCACTCCGCGCCACTTCGGGACCTTGGACGATCCTCGCGCGGTCCAGTTGGCGCAACGCTAGCGTGCAGCCATGGAGCGCCTGAATCGCTGGGAGAACGTCATGGAGTGGCCCCTGATGGCCACGGCCGTCGTGTTTCTGCTCGCATACGCCCTGCCCATCGCCGCACCAGGCGCACCAACCTGGTTTGCGGCGACGTGTGAGGTCATCGTGTGGATCGCCTGGGCAGTATTCGCAGTGGACTACCTCTGTCGGTTTGCTATCGCGCCTGCGAAGTGGCCCTTCGTCAGGGCGAATCTGCTCGACCTCGCCGTGGTCGCGCTACCCCTTCTGCGACCCTTGCGCCTCATCCGCCTCCTGGCACTGCTGTCAATCCTCAACCGTGCCGGGACGCGCAACCTGCGGGGCCGGGTGGTCGCGTACACGGCGGGCGCCACGGTGTTGGCCCTTGTCGTCGGTGCGCTGGCGATCACCGATGCTGAGCGAGGTGAACCGGGTGCGAACATCGCGACGCTGAGCGACGGATTCTGGTGGGCGGTTACCACGATGACGACAGTGGGGTACGGAGACCGCTACCCGGTGACCGCGACCGGCCGATTCGTGGCCGTCGCCCTAATGGTCTCCGGTATCGCCGTACTCGGAATCGTCACCGCCACGCTCGCATCGTGGCTGGTGCAACGGGTCGCGGAGGTCACCGAGACGGAAGAAGCGGCCACGCGAGCACAGGTCCAGCAACTCTCGGAGGAGGTCACTACGCTCCGGATCGCGTTGGAACGCATGGAGCGGACTCTGCGCGGATTTCTGGTTGAGCCACCTGCCACGTGATCGCCGCCGAACATGCATGAAGGACGGTGGTTTCCGGCGCCGGCCTCGACTGAAGCTCGATGCGCGACGCCATGGAACGAGCGGGGCGAACAGTTTGTCCCAGACCCCTTCGGCCACCTGGGGGGCGGTGAGGCCAGGCCTCGATACCGTGGAGTCGACGGCCAGGTGCAGTGCGCCCGATATGGCCCGGGCTGTCTCAGCCCTCAGCAAATCGCAGACGTCGAGAGTCTCCCCCCGTGGCGGCTGACTAGCCCGTTCACAGCCGCGACGGTGCGGTTCGCAGCACTTGGGCGAATCACGGCCATGTGCAGCCGTCGTTCCCGAATGCTAAAACCCCCAGTGAACATCGAGTTCACTGGGGGTTTTACTGGTGGCAGGTGTAGGATTCGAACCTACGTAGGCGATGCCGACGGTTTTACAGACCGCTCCCTTTGGCCGCTCGGGCAACCTGCCGTGGTTGGGCCGAGGACCAAGATAGCAACATTGGGCCGGGGCGGACCAATCCGCGACACATGAAGGTGGGTCACACACACGATGGCTGGGGATAGCTCGTTCGACGTGGTCAGCAAGTTCGACCAGCAAGAACTCGAGAACGCGGTCAACATGACCGCGAAAGAGGTGCGCAACCGCTACGACTTCAAGGGCACCGGGGCCGCGATCAAGCTGGCCGGCGAGTCGATCGAACTCGAGGCCGAGGGCGAAGAGCGGGTGAAGGCGGTGCTGGACGTGCTGCAGACCATGCTGGTGCGCCGCAAGATCGACCTCAAGTCGCTCAAACCCGGTGAGCCACGGTTGTCGGGCAAGATCTGGAAGCTGACCGCCACCATGCAGCAGGGCATCTCGGGCGACGACGCCCGCAAGATCGCCAAGCTGATCCGCGACGAGGGGCCCAAAGGCGTCCGTACCCAGGTGCAGGGCGACGAGCTGCGGGTGTTCAGCAAGAAGCGTGACGACCTGCAGGCCGTCCAGCAGCTGATCAAGGGCGCCGACTACGACTTTGCGGTTCAGTTCGCCAACTACCGGTAGCGGAACGCACGCAATGCAGCCTGGTGCGGATGGCGCCCAGGCGTCCGTCGGACAGCTGAGTCGTCGCGATTCGCTCTGGGTGCTCCGGCGCTGCGGCCGGCAGGGTCACGTGCTCGGTTGGGTGGCCGACCCGGCCGTCGCATAGCATCTGGAGCGGCCCGCCGTCGATCTGGACGGGGACGGCGCCGACGACACTTCCGCCCTGGTCCGCTGCCTGCGCTGTGGCACGTGGGTGCGCCGCGCCGATCCCGCGGTCGCCCGGGTGATCGGCGAGCCGTCGGCGCGGGTTGAGCTGAACGAGCTGCCGCAGGCCGTTCGGGGTGCGCATGGACGCAAGTTCGCCCTGCTGCGGCTGTTGGCCGTGGAACGACTGCTCAAGGGCCTGTCGCTGATCACCGCCGCGATCGTGGCCTACCATGTCGCGAGCCGGCGGGCGTCCCTGCTTTCGTGGTTGGAGGAGCTGCTGATCTCGGCCGCGCCACTGGGCCAGCAGTTGGGACTGCATCTGACCACGGCCGCACCCGTCCGCTTGATCGAGAGCACTCTCGGCGGGGATGGCGAACCGCTGAGGTTGGCTGGTCTGCTGCTGCTCGCCTACGGTGCGCTGCAACTCGTCGAGGGCATCGGCCTGTGGGGTGGTTGGCGCTGGGCCGAGTACCTGGCCGCGATCGCGACCGCACTCTTCGTTCCGCTGGAGATCTACGAGATCGCCGAGCACCCCACGGTGCTCAAGGTCGCCGCACTGGTGGTGAATCTGCTGGCGGTGGGCTACCTGGTCTACAAGGGCCGGCTGTTCGGCACCCGAGGCGGCTACCGGGCCTATCTGGCCGAGGTGCGCGACCACACCGAGATGGCGGACGTGCTGCGTGCACTCGGGCGTCCGACCACGGAACTGAGCAGCCGCACCATCGTGTGAACCCACCACCCGGGCGAGCGGCGCGACCCAGTCGGCTAGCTTGGCGCCGTGACCACCCTGCGGATCGCGACCATGAACGTGAACGGCATCCGCGCCGCCGAGCGCCGGGGCTTCGGTTCGTGGTTGCAGCGACGCGAGCCGCACGTCGTCGCCCTGCAGGAACTGCGGTGTCCGTCCGGCGAGGTGCCGCTGCAGGCCTGGCCCGATCACCGGTTGACCTACCACCCCGGGCTGCTGGCCGGACGCAACGGGGTCGGAGTGCTGACCCGTTGGGCGCCGTCCGCGGTGCGGTTGGGTTTCGGCAACCGTGTGTTCGACTCCGAGGGTCGCTATCTGGAGCTCGACCTCGAACCCCCGGACGCCCCGCCGCTCACCATCGGCTCGCTCTACCTGCCCAAGGGCGGCAATCCCGCCGACGGCCCGGCCTTCGCGGCCAAGCAGCAGCGCAAGCTGCGGTTCATGGCGTCGTTCGGCCAGTACCTGACCGGTGCCCGGCGCGCCGCCCGCCGGCTCGGGCGCGAGTTTCTGGTGATGGGCGACTTCAACATCGCGCACACCCCGGACGACCTGGCGAACCCGAGCGCCAATCGTCGCTACCCCGGGTTCATGCCCGACGAGCGAGAGTGGTTCGGGCGGCTGCTCGGCCCGCGCACCCTGGTGGACGTGGTCCGCGCCCTGCACCCGGAAGTCAAGGGTCCGTACTCGTGGTGGCGGTGGGGGCCACAGGCGTGGCAGCGCGGTACCGGTTGGCGGATCGACTACCAGTTGGCGACACCCACGCTCGCGGCGACGGCCCG
>DAOSUG010000236.1:0-4357 GCA_035378545.1 Micropruina sp.
CGGCGTGGCCGGCGAAATCGATCCCGATGCCGATGGTCACGATGAACGCCACCATCGCGACCGACACCCACACCGACACCATTCCCCGCTCCCCACGCTTCTTCCCATGCCCGGAAGAACCCCGACCGGGGCGGGTCAGCGCGTGACGGGGGTTCATCGTCGGCTCCGGTAGGTGTCGACCGGTGACGATTTCGTGGCGGTGAGGGTGCGGGTGGAGGGGAAGCCGGGCAGGCCGACCTGGAGGTCGACGGTGCAGGTCACGGTCACCGACACCACAGCCGGCGTCCCGAGGGGGGCGCGGAGGCCGGCGGCGTTCACGGCGACGTTGGAGGTGCGGCAGGTGGTGCCGGACTCGGTCAAGGTGGAGGCGGCCACCTGGCGTGCGGAGGCGGTGGCGGTGCCGGTGTCGCGTTCGAGGGAGGCGGCGCGGGCGGCCTGGGACGCAGCGGAGTTCACCGTCATCTGCGCCAACGCTCCGGTGGCCAGCACGACCAGCAGACCGACCATGCCGAGCAGGATGGGCAGGATGATGGCGGTTTCGACGGCCACCATCATCCCCCGCTCACCATCACGCCTCATCGTCGTCAGCTTTCGGGGGTGACGACGTTGACGACCTGGACTTCGGCGATCCGCAGGGTAGCCGTGTCGGACAGCTGCGTGGTGATGGTGCCGCTCTGTCCGATGCCGGACCAGTTGACCACCCAGTGGGAGGTGGCGGTGATCGTGTACTCGCCATCCCTCTCGTACATGTGGCCGCAGTCCGGGGATGGTTCGTTGTGTACCCAGATCGAGCGCCAGGGCTTGCCTTGGCCGCAGGTGATGGTGGTGCCGTCGCCCATGTCCCACACGACCTTGTCGACCTGTCCGGTGGCGGTGACGGTGTAGCCGGCCTCAGACACGGACTTGGTGATCGGCCCCCACGTCGACGGGGTCGGGTTGGAGACCCACATCCACGCATTCCAGCCGACGTAGCCGAGGTCTCTGGGTGCGCGTTCGGCTTGTTCGGGGAAGGTGCCCATCCGGATCGCTTCGAGTTGCATCCGCTCCACCGCCCGCCTGGCGAGCTCCGCGGGATCCGGCGGAGCCGCCAACTGCGCCGCAGCCGCCCACAAGTCCCAGGTGTTGCTCCACCCACCCTCAGTGCCGGTCCGGCACTCGATGATCGTCCCGGTCGTGTTGCCCTCCCAGACTGGGTCGGTCAGTGGCGGCTGGTAGGGCTTGACGCGGGCGTAGCACTGCAGGTCGGGCCGCCAGGCCAGGCCCCACTGGGTGCAGGGCAACTCCGCACCGCCACCGGTGAAGCAGCCCGACGGAGCCGAACCACCACCGCCAGCACTCCCCTGCCCGCGGCCACCACCCCCCGACGAGCCGGGCACATTCACCGACACCACGATCGTGTCTTCGTTCAAGAAGGCGCCGCCGGAGCCTTCTGCAGAGGCTGGCCGAACTGATGCCCCGACGAGGAGGGTTCCGAGGACGACCAATACCGGTAGGACTCGTCTCAGCATGATTCGACCGCCTCACTCTGTCCTCCGTTGATCCGCCAGCTGTTGCCGACCTGGACTACGTCGAGCCTGAAGTCGACGAAGCGCAGGCGGGCAGGGTCGAGGACCGAGTTGCCCTCAGCGTCGACCATGTCGCTGCTGGTGCTGTCGCTACACACGCGGACTTCCACGGACTTGACGCCTCCGGCCTCCACCACCGGACCCACCCCCTTGTAGGTGTACGTGCGCTCGCCGACTTGGACGATCCCCTTACTGCGGTACTCACCGATGACCTGCGACTCTGCCGAAGTGTGCGTCCCTGTTGTGATGTCGGCCACCTGCTGAAAGTCAGCCTCCAGGTCGCTCCGGACCGCGTTGAGTGCGCGGAAGTACTCCACCGCTGCCGCTTGGGCGGCTTCTTGTTCGGGTGACAGGGTGCTCGTGGGCGACGGTGAGGCGGTGGGGGACGGGCTCGGTGACGGCGTGATCGAGGGTGTCGCGGCCGGTGTGCTGGCCGTCGGTGACTGCGTCTCCGCCGGCTCTGGGGTGCAGGCACCGAGCAGGAACAGTGCGGCCAGGGCCGCGAGTGCGAGTCGTGTGATCATCATCTCTTCGTCTCCGTCAGGATGGGGTGAGTCGTTGGGTGGGTGAGGTGGCCGTGACCTGGATGGTGACGGGGAAGCCGGGGATGACTTGTAGGGCGGTGCCGGTGATGGTGACTGTGGTGAGTCGGGCGGCTCGTTGGGCGGTGACGTGGAGGTTGTCGATGGATCCGTTGTCGGCGGCTCGGGTGGCTGTGGCCTGACCGTGTGTTCCGGTGGCGTTGAGGGCTGCTGCTGCTCTGGCTCCGTCTTGTGCTGCTGCATGGGCGGTTGCTTGTGCCCAGGTGAGCATGGCCCACTGCATCGTCAGCCAGAGGGCGCTGATGACGAGCGGGAAGAGGATGGTGGCCAGGACGGAGGAGCTGAGGCCCCGTTGGTCCTGGTCAGGAGGGGAGGTTGGCCTGCACATATGCGGTGATCGCGGAGATGATCAGGACGGCGATCCCGACGGCGCCGGCCAGGAGGATCGCGTTCTCGGTTGACTGGGACAGACCCCGCTCATCCCGCACCCGGACACGCGTGTGGAGGGTGGCGGTGAGGTAGCTGTAGAGGGCAAGCATCGAAGTGGTTCCTTTCGGGTTAGATCATGCGGAGGACTGCGGGGACGACGAGGGTGATCGCCAGGACGAGGACGAGCAGGGTGACGGGGATGGCGATGCGTTCCCCGTCGGCGTTGGCGCGGCTGATTTGTTGGTTGAGGGTGGCGTTGCGCATGGCGGCGCCGCGGGCGCGTAGTGAGGAGTAGATGCGGGTGCCGTCGGCGCCGGCCAGGCGCATGATGTCGGCCAGGTCGACCAGATCGGGCAGGTCGTAGTGGTGGCCCATGTCCGCCAGCGCGTCCCACGGGTTCTGGCCGGTGTATTGGGTGCGGCGCAGCACGGTGGCCAGGCGTTGGAACACCCAGGAGTCGCCGGTGTCGGCGGCGCGGAGCAGGGCTTCGGGGACGGTGGCGCCGGAGAGCCGCTCGAGGGCCACCATTTCCACGAACGCGACCAGGGCGTAGGAGAATTCTTCGCGGGCTTTGGCGGCTTGGTCGCGGAGTTCGTTGTTGGGAAGGAACCACATGATGGCCGCGAACCCGAGCGAGCCGAGGACGGGCACCGCGATCGGGATGGGGAGACCGAGCAACATGGTCGCCACGCTGATCACGGGCACGACGAGGAGGCCGAGGATGCCGGAGATCAGTTTGGAGCCGTAGAACGTGGCCTTGGTGCGTCCCAGGAGGGCGAGGTCCTTCTCCGGTGCGGTGCCCCAGATGATCGCGGGGAGGTGGCGCTCGGCCCAGCGGCCGAGGCGAACCTCCGAATCTGCCTTCTCCCCCATGCTCAGGGTGTCGAGGGTGATGCGGGGTTGGAGGCGGCCGATGGCGTCCTTCAGATGGGTCGGGGCCGGCACCAGGCCGGCGACGAGCATGACCAGGCCGGCGGTGATGGTGGCGCCCGAGAGCATGGCCAGCTGCAGCGCGGTCATCCCACACCCCCCTGCTTCCCGGCGACAGCGGTGTTGGCTGTGGCGTGCTGTCCGGTGACGCCGATGAACCGCGGCAGGGGCTTGGGGGCGGAGATGCGGCCCATCCACACCAAGGCGGCCAGGTACATGGACATGAACACGGTCAGCAGGACCTGGCCCAGCGGGGTGCGGTAGGGCTCGACGTAGCTGCCGGCCAGGAACAGGCCCCCGAGGAGGAGCGCGGAGATGATGGTGATCATTCTGGCGGCGGTGCGGGCCTTCTGCTGCTCGGTTTCGACCTGGCGGCGGGCCTTGACGTCCTCGTCGATGGATTCGGCCAGGCCCTGCATGGCGGAGGCCACGCCGGGGCCGCGGCGTTCGGCGGCGAGGATCAGGGTGGCGGCGAACAGGTCCCCTGTCGCATCATCCAACTCGTCGGCAAACAACCTGAGCGCGGTGGCGGTGGCGACGTTGGCGCGGACCCGCGCAGCCAATCTGCCGATTTCGGGGGCCAGCGCGGCGGGGGCGGAGCGGGCGGCGTGCAGGATCGCCTGCTCCAGGCCGCGGCCGACGGTCAGGACGCCGCCGAGGGCGCGGGCGAAGTCCGCCAGCGCGTTGAGCCGCTCGATGCGGTTCGTCGCCCTGCCCGTGACCATCCTGTAGACCATCACCGACACGGCCGGTGCGATGACCAGGGCGACGAGCCACCCGGTCACCACGGCGATCAGGGCGCCGGCGGCCAGCCCGGCGAGGGCAACGCCACGGACCTTCGACAGCCGGCGGCGCCGGCGGATGCGGGGCGCCTTCGGGGGGGTGACGGGG
>DAOSUG010000237.1:0-4354 GCA_035378545.1 Micropruina sp.
CATGAACCAGGCGAACACCAGCCCGGCGGCCGCCACCAGCATCAGGATCCAGCCCGGCAGCCCGGTGCCGTAGGCCAGGTTCGACCACAGCAGCCACACGCCGCCACCACCGATGGCGACCAGGCCGACCTTGAGGGCGAAGGCCTTGGCCCGCTCGTGAATGTCGCCGCGGGTCTTCAGCGCCAGAAAGATCGCGCCGTGAAACAGGAACAGCACCACGAGCACCACGCCGCCGAGCAGGGCGAACGGGCTGAACAGCGACCAGAAGCCGCCGGTGAACACGTGGACGGCCTGGCGTCCTTCGGCGACCTGCACCGGCATGCCCTTGACGAAGTTCGAGAAGCCGACGCCCAGCACCAGCGACACCACGAACGAGCCGATCGCGGCGCCCCAGTCCCAGCGGTTCTTCCACGACTGTTCGGGCCGCTTGGCCCGGTACTCGAAGGCCAGGCCACGCACGATCAGCGCGATCAGAATCAGGAACAGCGGTATGTACAGCCCCGAGAACAACGTGGCGTACCAGCCCGGAAAGGCGGCGAACGTGGCACCGCCCGCGGTCAGCAGCCAGACCTCGTTGCCGTCCCAGACCGGGCCGATGGTGTTGACCAGGACGCGCCGTTCCTTGTCCGTCCTGCCCAGTACGGGAATCAACATGGCCACGCCGTAGTCGAAACCCTCGAGCACCAGAAAGCCGATCCACAACACGGCGATCAGGCAGAACCACAGCAGCTGAAGGGTGGTGGGTTCAACGTTCATACCGATCATCACCCTCTCAGTAGGCGAAGGACAGCACGTCGTGCTCGTCCTGGATCTGTTCGACGGGGCCGACCTGCGGCAACCCGAGCCGGATGTATTTGAGCAGCAGCCCGACCTCGACCACGGCCAGGGCACCGTAGACCAGGGTGTAGCCGATCAGGCTGATCCACAGTTCGAGAACGGTCACACCGGGCGAGATTCCGGCTTCGGTGGGCAGCACGCCCGACACGATCCACGGTTGGCGGCCCATCTCGGTGAAGATCCAGCCGAACGAGTTGGCGAACAGCGGGCCGAGCGGCATCAGCACCATCAGCAACGTCCACCACGGGGCGCGGGGCGGTAACCCGCCCTTGCGCAGGTACCACAGCATCAGCAGGGCGACCGCGATGGCGGCCATGCCGAGGCCGATCATCAGCCGGAAGCTCCAGTAGGTGACCGGAATGATCGGCGTGTGGGTTTCGACCCCCCAGGCGCGCATGTGGTCGGCGTAGGCCTGCTGCAGCTTGTTGGACGGGTCCACCAACTGACCCTCGGCATAGGCCGCCTTCAGTTCGTTGATGCCCTGCACGCGTCCGTCCCAAGTGCCGGTGGCCAGGAACGACAGCAGGTTCGGTATCTCGACCTGCACAATCGGGCGCGAACCGTCCAGGGTGCCGATGGTGAAGACCGAGAACGGGGCGCCGCTGCCGTCGCCGCCGGCGCTCTCCCACAGCGCCTCCGCGGCGGCCATCTTCATCGGCTGCACCTGCGTCATGATCTTGCCGGCCTCATCGCCGGTGATCAGCAACCCGACGCCGGCGACGATCATGGCGATCGCGGCGAAGGTGGCGGCGAAGCGGTGTGCGGCCACGCTGTTGTCGGTCGTGGTGACACCGGACGCATCCGCGTAGTCGGTGTCGCCGGACACATCGTCGGCGTCCTTGGACGGTGCCCCGGCCGCGTCGTCCGAAACGCCGGCGCGGTTCAGCTTCGACAGGTGCCAGCCGGAGACGGCAGCCACCAGGGCGGCGGCGGTCAGCCAGGACGCCATCAGCGTGTGCGGCAGCGACCACAGCAGCACCGGGTTGGTCAGCACGGCGCCGAAGTCGGTCATCTCGGCGCGATCGGTCAGGGGGTTGTAGGTGGCACCCTGCGGGTTCTGCATGAACGAGTTGGCCGCAAGGATGAAGATGGCGCTCAGGTTGGTGCCGATCGCTGCGAGCCAGATGCACATCAGGTGCAGACGCTTGGGCAGCCGATCCCAGCCGAAGATCCACAGGCCGAGAAACGTCGACTCCAGAAAGAACGCGAGCAGGGCCTCGAAGGCCAGGGGAGCGCCGAAGATGTCGCCGACGAATCGTGAGTATTCGCTCCAGTTCATGCCGAACTGGAACTCCTGCACGATGCCGGTGACGACACCCATGGCGAAGTTGATGAGAAAGAGCTTGCCGTAGAACTTCGTCAACCGAAGGTACTTGTCATCGCGCGTGCGGTACCAGAGCGTCTGGAAGATCGCGACGATGAACGAGAGGGCGAGGGTGACCGGAACGAAGAACCAGTGATAAACGGTGGTGATGCCGAACTGCCACCGTGCGAGTGTGACCTGATCCATGGCGGCAATGTACTACCGGCTGTCGTAGATGGGCAATGAGGCTTAGGCTGGCCCCATGCCCGTGTTCGGCGACTTGGAACAAGCAGTCATGGAGGTGTTGTGGGCGAGTCCCGCGGCGATGTCCGTGCGCGACGTTCACGCTGCCCTCAGCCGCGATCGCGAGCTCGCCTACACCACGGTGATGACCGTGATGGACCGGCTGGCCAAGAAGAGCCAGCTGAAACGTGAGTTGGACGGCCGGGCGTGGCAGTACCGTCCGACCTATTCGTGGGCGCAGCTGGCGAGCAACGAGATCATCGCGCTGCTCGAGACCGGTCCTGTCGAGCAGCGGCTAGGAGTGCTGGACGACGTCCGTTCCCGGGTCGACTGAGGAACCACCGATCAATCGCCGCTCGACCCTGTCGAGACCCTCGTGAGCGGGCGTTGAGACAGCGCAACAACGGATCCCTGCGTTGATCAGCGCCTCCCCAACGGACTGTCCGGTGGGTTCTCCAGGTGCGTGCCGATCAATCGGGATCGTCGCATGACCGTCAAGCCTCGGCTCGCGTGGTCTGCGCACGTGCGACCAGCGGTGGCTCAGAGTCTCGCCTGGTCCGGCCTCTTCCGCGACCATGGGCGGTCTGGCGCTCCGCACCCAATAGGCTGCTTGCGCACCACGTGCGACGGCGCGCGATCGGGGCGGTTTCGTCCGAGCAGTCAGGAGGTTCGACCATGAAGATGGGCTTTCGTTGGTACGGCGAGGGCAACGACACCGTGTCGTTGGACGACATCCGGCAGATTCCCGGCGTCGAGACCGTGGTGTGGAGCCTGCACCACAAGCAGGCCGGCGACGTGTGGCACGAGGCCGAGATCGCCGCCGAGCTGGCGAAGATCGCCGCGATCTCGGACGCGGCCGCCGCCCGCGGGGTGACCAAGCGGCTGGACGGCGACGTGGTCGAGTCGGTCAACGTGCACGAGTCGATCAAGCTCGGACGCACCGTGTTCGGGCTGAGTCGCGACGAGGCGATCGCCAACTACATCACCACGATCGAACGCCTCGGCCGGGCCGGGGTGAAGGTGATCTGCTACAACTTCATGCCGGTGTTCGACTGGCTGCGCACCGATCTGTGGCATCCGCTGCCGGACGGTTCGACAGCGCTGTACTTCGAGAAGGCCGTGGTCGACCAGTTGACGCCCGAGAAGCTGATCGCCGACATGGAAGCCAACTCCGGCGGGCTCACCCTGCCCGGCTGGGAGCCGGAGCGGCTGGCCGGTTTCAGCGAACTCAACGCCGCCTACGAGGGCGTCACCCACGAAGACATGTACCGCACCTACCAGTACTTCCTGGACGCGGTGATCCCCACCTGCGAGCAGTACGACGTGAAGTTGGGGGTGCACCCGGACGATCCGCCGTTCGACCTGTTCGGTTGGCCGCGGGTGGTGTCGACGATGGAGGATCTGGGTCGGGTGTTGTCGCTGAACGAGAGCCCGTACAACGGGTTGACGCTGTGCCTGGGGTCGTTCTCGGCCAACGCCACGCAGGCGCCCCGGGCGGTCGAGGCGGTGCAGACGTACCTGCCGCGCATCCACTTCTCGCACGTCCGCAACGTCAAGCACTACCCGAACGGTGACTTCAGCGAGGTGGCGCACCGGGCCTGCGAGGGCGACGTCGACACCGTCGGGGTGATGCGGGCGTACGCCGAGGCGGACTTCACCGGCTACATACGTCCCGATCACGGCCGCCACCTGTGGACGGAGAACACCACCAACAAACCCCGTCCGGGCTACGGGTTGTACGACCGCGCGCTGGGCATTCAGTACCTGTTCGGGGTCTGGGACGCGGTGCGCTCCGGCCGCTGACCCAGCCCGATTCTGCTGTGGGTGGAGCCCGCTCGTCGTCCCGGGGGATGTGGGTGGAGCCCGCTGGTCGTCCCGGGGGATGTGGGTGGAGCCCGCTGGTCGTCCCGGCGGATGGTGGGTGGGGCCCGCTGGTCGTCCCGGCGGATGGTGGGTGGGGCCCGCTGGTCG
>DAOSUG010000238.1:0-4340 GCA_035378545.1 Micropruina sp.
GTGTCCGAGAGAGGACTTGAACCTCCACGCCCGATAAAGGGCACTAGCACCTCAAGCTAGCGCGTCTACCTATTCCGCCACCCGGACAAGGGTGCACCCGGACCGACCGGGCAACCACGTCAGCATATCGGCCCTCCCCATGCCGCTCAACTCGACCTCCGAGCCCACGCCTGACAGCCCAACTTCGCGATCAAGACACGTGAGGCACGCAGTCAGATTTCGCGATCACCTTGACATGAGGCAAGGCGCTCGCGCGCTCGTGCACGTCCGCCGACCAGAGTGCCGAACCCGGCCAGGCACGGTCCAACCTTGTACAAACCCTCGACATCGGTTGGTGTGACCATCTATTCTGGGTGAAGCGGATCACCCCCTGACGTTCTGATCCGAGCCTGCGCCGTCCGGACATCCCCCCGTCCGGACGGCGCTTCGCTGCCCGGGTGGTGCTTGGACTCGCCGGCCTGCGGCCCGCTCAGGTGCGGCAGGATGGGGGCATGAGCGCGCAGAGCAATCCACAGGCCAGCCAACCCGACACCGAGGTCGTGCAGCTGTGTAGTGAGCTGATCCGCATCGACACCTCCAACTACGGCCCCGAGGGTTCCGCGGGGGAGCGCCTCGCCGCCGAGTACGTGGCTGAGAAGCTGGCTGAGGTGGGTATCGAGTCTGAAATGTTCGAGCCGGCGCCCACGCGAACCAACCTGGTCGCGCACTGGCAGCCCGAGGGCTGCGACCCCTCGCTGCCGCCGTTGTTGATCCACGGTCACACCGACGTGGTGCCGGCGCAGGCGTCCGACTGGCAGGTGGATCCCTTCGCCGGTGAGATCAAGGACGGCTGCGTCTGGGGTCGCGGGGCGGTGGACATGAAGGATTTCGACGCCATGGTGTTGTCCGTGGTCCGCGACCGCCAACGCACCGGACGGGCGCCGCGACGTCCGATTCGATTGGTCTTCACCGCGGACGAAGAGGCCGGCAGCGGCGTGGGCGCGCACTGGCTGGTCGAGAACCGCCCCGACCTCATCGCGGACTGCACCGAGGCCATCGGAGAGGTCGGCGGATTCTCGCTCACGGTGCGTGATGACCTGCGGCTGTACCTGGTGCAGGTCGCCGAAAAGGGGCTCGCCTGGCTCAACCTGATCGCGGATGGCACCGCCGGGCACGGGTCGATGCGCAACCATGACAACGCGGTGACCGCCCTGGCGGGCGCTGTCGCACGGATCGGCGCCTACGAGTGGCCGCACCGGATCCATCCCGCCCAGCAGGCATTTCTCGACGCCGTCGAGGACGCCCTGGGGGTGCAGATCAACGCCGATTCGGTCGAGGAGTCGCTCGCCCGGCTCGGCACGGTGGCGCGCATGGTGGGCGCCACCATGTCGAACACGGCGAACCCCACCATGCTCCAGGCGGGTTACAAGGTGAACGTGATTCCAGGCCGGGCCACGGCCGGGCTGGACGGCCGATTCATTCCGGGCTACGAGCAGGAGTTCTTCGACACCATCACTGAACTGCTCGGTGACAAGGTGCGTTATGAAGAGGTCAGCCGTCAGGACGCGGTCGAGACCGAGTTCTCTGGCGCCCTGGTCGAGGCGATGCAGACCTGCCTGAGCGCCGAGGATCCGCAGGCCAAAGCGGTCCCGTTCATGATGAGCGGCGGCACCGACGGTAAGGCCTGGCAGAAGCTGGGCGTGCGTTGCTTCGGCTTCGCACCGCTGCAGTTGCCGACCGACCTCGATTTCGTGGCCATGTTCCATGGCGTGGACGAGCGGGTGCCCACGGACTCCTTGCAGTTCGGTTGCCGGGTGCTCGACCGTTTTCTCGACCAGGCCTGACCCGAGGGACGGACTCTGGTCTGGACGGCGACTGCCGTCCAGAGTCGGCAGCACCCCGCACGGCTGGATGCGGCGCCGAAACACCCCTCCGGCTACCGAGGGTCCGTGCGCTCCGAAACACCCCTCCGGCTACCGAGGGTCCGTGCGCCCCGCAGCGCTACGCTGATCCGACCACCTCCATCAGAAGGGCGTCCGATGACCGTCGGCGGCAGCTTTCCCGGTACCGGGGCCTTCATGTCGTACACGACCGATCAGTTGCGCAAAGACAATGCGCTCGGCGAATACGAACTGTCCCCCGAAGAGGAACAGATCACGATCATCCAGGCTCCTTCCGCTCCGGCGTCCGCCCACGACGAGTCGGTCGACGAACCGAAGCAGTAGGCGCCGATTCCGGCGGCTCCGGCGGCTGGGCGCCGTCCGGTGTTGTCGGTGGTCCGTTTAGGGTGTCGTTGTGAAACGACGCGCCGTGGGCACCAGTGGTTTGCAGGTGTCGCGGCTCGGTCTGGGCACGCTCACCTGGGGTCGGGACGTGCAGGCTCGCGACGCGCGCGCCCTGCTGCTCCGCTTCGTCGAGGCCGGCGGCACGCTGGTCGACACCGCCGCCGCCTACGGCAACGGCGACGCCGAGCGCATCATCGGCCGGCTGATCCACACCGACCTGACCCGCGACGACCTGGTGATCGCCACCAAGGGTGGTTTCGGGGTGCGCGAGGGCAAGCGGGTGGTCGACACGTCGAGAACCGCGTTGCTCGCCGACCTGGCCGGGTCGCTTCGCCGGCTGCACACCGATCACGTCGACCTGTGGCAGTTGCACGCTTGGGGCCCCGCGCCCCTTGACGAATCGCTGGCCGCGGTCGATCACGCCGTCACCGCCGGCATGGTGCGTTACGCGGGGGTGTGCAACTTCGTCGGCTGGCAGACCGCGCAGGCCGCCACCTGGCAGGCTGCCTTTCCCGGACGCGCGCCCATCGTCAGCACGCAGGTGGAGTACTCGTTGCTGGCCAGGCGAGCGGAGGTGGAGGTGATCCCCGCCGTCCGGGCGTTCGGAATGGGTCTGTTTCCCTGGTCGCCGCTGGGCCGGGGTGTGCTCGCCGGACGGTACCGCTCAGGTATTCCACGCGACTCGCGCGGTGGCCAGGCGCATTTCTCGTGGTTCGTCGAACCGTACCTGGAGGCTCGCTCGCGCGCCGTGGTCGAAGCGGTTGCCACGGCGGCGGACGGTCTCGACCTGACGTGCGCACAGGTTGCACTGCTCTGGGCCCGGGACGCTCCGGGTGTGACGGCCCCGCTGATCGGGCCGCGGACGTCCGAACAGCTGGGGCAGTTGTTGCAGACCGAGGAACTCGCCCTGCCACAGGAGATCGTCAGTGCCCTGGACGACGTCAGCGGCGGGTTGAACGCAGGGCGCTGAACCGTTGGCCGACGGTGTCGAGGCGGGTCGGCCGGCCGCGGGTCTGGATTTCGACGGCCTCCATCGGCGGCGACCTGGGATTCGGCCTCCAGCGCCGTTCAGTCCTTCAGCCGGCGTCCAGTAACGGCACTCCGGGCGGATGGCCGGAGTGGGACAACCCTCACAACATCGTGCCCAGCCCAATCAGCTCCTGATCGCCCGACGAGGAGGACCAGCAGATCAGGCGGATGGCCGGAGTGGGACAACCCTCGCAACATCGTGCCGAGCCCCAATCAGTTCCTGATCGCCCGACCATGAGGACCCCCAGATCAGGTGGCGCTGATCACCTGGGTGACCAGCAGCGCGATGATCACCAGTGCGAGGGCGACGCGGTAGATGATGAAAACGGTGAAGTTGTTCTTGGACACGTAGCGCAGCAGCCACGCGATGGACGCGTAGGCGACCACACCCGAGACCACCGTGCCGATGGCGGTGGAGGCCCAGCCCACCCCGTCCGCAATGTGTTTGGCCTCTTTGACCGCCTGGTAGAGGCCCGAGGCGACCAGCGTCGGAATGCCGAGGAAGAAGCTCATCCGGGTGGCGGCGACCCGGTCGAGGCCGAGCAGCAGGCCGCCGGTGATGGTCGCGCCCGAGCGGGACACGCCGGGCACCAGCGCCAGTGATTGCAGCGTGCCGAGAATGATGCCGTCGCGCACGGTGATGGTTTCTTCGCCGCGGTTCTGCTTGCCGACCCGGTCACCGATGAACATCACCACCGACCAACCGATCAGGCCGATCACTACGGCCCACAGGCTGCGCAGCACGCCCGTGATCAGCGACTCCGCCAACAGTGCGATCACCGCGGTGGGAATGAAGCCGGCGATGATCGCCCAGCCCATGCGGTAGTCGGCCCCGCGGGCGGACGAATCGCGGAGCCCCTTGAACCAGCCGGTCGCGAACCGGACGATGTCGGCCCAGAAGTAGATGATGGACGCCACCATGGCACCGACCTGAATGATGGCCGTGTACGCGGTGACGCTGGGGTCGTCGATCTGCACCCCCATCAGCTTCTCGGCGACGGTCAGGTGACCTGTGGACGAGATGGGCAGAAACTCCGTGATGCCCTC
>DAOSUG010000239.1:0-4336 GCA_035378545.1 Micropruina sp.
GGCCAGGAAGCCCGATTCGCACGACATCTGTTTCATTCCCTCCGGCGACACCGCCGGCTTTCTCTCGCGCCATCTGGGCTCTGCAGAGGGCGAGTTCGTGGACGAGCGTGGAGAGGTGGTCGGTGCACATGCGGGCAGTCACCGGTTCACGGTGGGCCAACGCCGCGGACTACACCTGGGTGTGCCGGCCGACGACGGACGTCCGCGCTACGTGCTCGGCATCGACCCGGTGCGCAACACCGTGACGGTCGGCCCGCACGAGGCTATGGCGGTCAGCCGGATCGAGGGCATCCGGCCGTCCTGGACCGAGGGCGAAGTGCTGGGCCCGTGGCGTGGCTACGTGCAGGTGCGCGCGCACGGAGCGCCGCTGCCGGCCCTGATCGAGGCCCGCTCCGATTCGGTCGCCGTCGAGCTGGACGACGCCGCGCACGGCATAGCCCCAGGCCAGGCTGTGGTCTGCTACGACGGCGATCGGGTCGTCGGCTCGGCCACCATCGCCACGACGGCACGCTGATGGTCGGCATCACCGGGGTCGGGTCGCTTCCCGGTACCGACTTCGCCGCCGCAGTGAGGCGGGTGTTCGACACCCTGGGCGAGGCCGAGCACGGCATTCCGCACCTGCCCGAGTTGCCCGCCCGCGGGCCGTGGGCCGGGATGACCGGACGCTCCTGCGCCCTGCTGGTCGACCTGCCGGTGAGCCTGGACGCCGACAACTGGCGGCTGTCGGACACCGCCGGCATCGACGCCCGCCGAGCCCGGGCGACGCTGCGCGACGACCTGGACCGGTTGCAGGAAGACGCCGCCGAGTGGGACGGCACGCTGAAGGTGCAGGTGACCGGGCCATGGACACTGGCCGCAACGGTGCTGCGTCCGTTGGGCGGGTTGGTGTTAGCCGATCGCAGCGCCCGCCGCGACCTGGCGCAGTCGTTGGCACAGGGCACGTCCGACTTCTTGATCGAGGTGGCGACGCGCCTTCCGCGGGCAGGATTGGTGCTGCAGGTGGACGAGCCGGGCCTGCCTGCGGTGCTGGGCGGAAGAGTGGCGAGCGAGGGTGGGTTTTTTCGGCACCGCAGCGTCGATCGTCCAGAAGCAGTCGAGTTGCTGCGTGAGTTGTCGGCGCTGACCGAGTCGACGGTGCTGCACTGTTGCGCGACTGGGCTCGATCCGAACCTGGTGCGGCAGGCGGGCTTCCGCGGCTTCTCGCTCGATCAGGGTCAGGTGCATGACTGGGACGCGCTCGCCGAGTTCGTCGATGCCGGCCATCGACTGTGGTTGGGCTGCCTGCCGACGGCCACCGAACGGGACTGGGCGCCGGACGAGCTGGTCAACAGGGTGCTGCGCGTGCTGCGTCCGCTGGAACTGGGGCCGGCGTTGGCAGACACCCTGGTGCTGAGCCCGGCCTGCGGGTTGGCGGGCTGGTCGGCCGTGGGCGCGTCCGGCGCATACCGCAGCCTGGTGCGGGCCGCTGGCCTGGTGAACGACGCGTTGCGCGACTGAGTCCTATCCGGGCTGAGCCCGGGCGTTCGTCCGCGGCCGGCTACGAGTGGACGCCGTCGGCGATCCCACCGCCGAGGGCGAACGCCAGCAGCACCCGGGCGATGCCGAGCAACGGCCACACCGACCAGATCACCCGCTTGTTCGTCAGCATCCGTCGCACCGGCACGGCGATCGCCACCACGACCGCGAGCGCCATGCCGCCCCAGGCCACGATGTAGCCGACGTGCAGTGGCGTCATGTTGCATGATTCGAGGGCCCGCATGAGTCGGTGGCCATCACGAACATGCCGGTGAACGGCAGCGCGACCAACAACACGACCACCAGCACCAGATACAGCAGCCCGGCCAGGGATCCAGTCGAGGATCCTGGCCGCCGATCCGGTGGCGGGCGGGCTCGACTGAGGCGGTGGCGGCACCGGGACGGTCATGGCGACACCGTAGCGATACCCGGTGGCACCGGCTCAACCACCACATGTGCGACCCGGCGCCCTACATTGGGGCCATGCAGAGTTGGCTCAACCTTTCTTTCGACCCGCAGCCCGAGAACTCCGAGGCGAATGGGGCTGACCTCCCGGCACTGGATCCCGTCATCGCGGACGCCCTGGCCAGGCAGTTGACCGCGGTGCTGGCAATGGCGTCGCGCGCGCGTCCGAGCGGCCGATCGGCCACCGTGGCCTGGATCGAGGAGCATCTGGGCGTGTCGCTGGACGAGGCGACCATCGTCACCGCGGAGTGGCCCACGTGGCGGCACGCCTCGGTGCAGCGGGCCGTCGAGGCCTTCCTCCGCGAGAACGCCGAATGGATCGGGCTGGCCGTGCCGCACCCCGAACACCAGGGTTTGGCCGACCTGCTGCAGCAGGAGGCGGCATCCGGACGTCGCACCCTGGCGCGTCCGCAGCTGGTGGAGGTCGCGACCGGGCCGGACACGATGACCGACGCGCTCAAACTCGGTCTATGCCGGGCGCACAGCGAGGACGGCACGCCGATCGTGGTATGCCTGCGGCTGTCCCAGGAGCAGGGCAATCCGCAGGCGCAGGTCGACCTGGTGCTCAACGATCCCGGCGTCGGCTCGGCCGTGCTGCAGCGGCTGCGCGAACTGGCCGACGAGCACGATGTGCTGCGCGGCCAGGTGGTGCGCTTCGGCGCAAGCGAGCACTACGGCAACCATCTGGTCAGCTTCCTACCCCGACCTGCGGTGGCCCTCGAAGACGTGGTGTTGCCCGACGGGGTGCTCGAGTCGGTGACCAGGCACCTGAGCGGCATCGGACGACGCGCGGCCCGGCTGACCGAACTCGGGGTGCACCTGAAGCGTGGCGTGTTGCTGTACGGACCGCCAGGCACCGGCAAGACCCACACCGCGCGGTACCTGGTCGGTCAGGCTCTGTCGGCGACCGTGATCGTGCTGACCGGCCAGGGGCTGAGCATGATCGAACCGGCGGCGGCGCTGGCCCGCCGGCTGGCCCCGTCCATCGTCGTGGTCGAAGACGTGGACCTGATCGCGCAGGATCGCGACTACAGCCCGACCGGCAACCCGCTGCTGTTCTCGCTGCTGGACGCGATGGACGGGGTCGCCGCCGACGCCGACGTCACCTTTCTGCTCACCACCAACCGCACGGCCGAACTGGAAACCGCACTCGTGCAGCGTCCGGGACGGGTGGACCTGGCCGTCGAGATCCCTCGTCCGGACGCCGCGGGCCGCGAGCGGCTGTTCGGCTTGTACGCCCGCGGTGCGCGGTTGACCGCGGACCTCACCGAGGCGGTGGCACGCACCGAGGGCGTCACCGCGTCCGCGATCAAGGAGTTGATGCGCCGGGCCGTGCTCAGCGCGGTCGAGCAGGGCGGTTCGACGGTCGACGGCGCTCTGCTCGGCGAGTGCCTGACGGCGTTCTTCGCCGACGAGGCGCGTCTCACCCGCGCCCTGGTCGGGGGTGCGACGACGGGTCCCGCCGGACCAGTGGCGTCCGCTGCGCTGAGCGGTGAGTAAGGGAGGCCGAGGCGGACGGTGCCGAGGGTCGGCCCACGCGACGCCGATAGTCTCGGCCCATGATCATCTGGCGTGGCTGGGGTGCGCTGCCCATCCTCATCGCGGCGGCGGCCGCCGGATTGGGTGCGCTGATGTCGATGTCCGTTCCGGGCTTGCGGGGGCTGTTCATCGGCCTAGCGTTGATCGGCGGCGCAGTCGGCAACTGGTACTTGGGTCAGTGGCTCAACCTTGAAAAGCCTCGGGGCGAGTTCGACCAGTGGCAGGCCGGGCGGCGATCCGAGGTCGCCGCGATGGTGCAGGGCGGGCACTACTCACATGTGCCCGATCCCCAGCGTCCGGGCCAGTTCGCCGACCCCTGGGCGGTCGGTGAGTACGTGCTGAACCAAGAGAGCATCCGGGTGCGCGACGGGTTGACCAACCGGCACTCGTTGTTCTTCGTGCCGATGCAGTACTTCGCCTATTTGTTGGGCATCGCCGGCATCTTCACCATCATCGCCTTCCTGATTCCGCGCTGAACCCGCCGCGCGCGGGTGTGCCCGGAATGTCGGAGCCGATCAGTAGGCTCACCGGAGTGACGAGCACAGACGACTACCGCACCAGGCACGCGCAGCTGGCCCAGCAGATCGAGGACCACCGGTTCCGCTACTACGTCACCGACGCGCCCACGATCAGCGACGGCGACTTCGACGCCCTGATGCGCGAACTCGAGGCCATCGAGACCGAACACCCCGAGCTGCGTACCCCCGATTCGCCGACGCAGAAGGTGGGCGGGGCACCGTCCGCCACGTTCGCTGCCGTCACCCACCTGCAGCCGCTGATGAGCCTCGACAACGTGTTCTCGAAGGAGGACTTCGAG
>DAOSUG010000240.1:0-4309 GCA_035378545.1 Micropruina sp.
GCGAGACCGCAGTGACACGGGGTTCGACAGGCTCAACCAACGACGGAAACGCTGGTCAACGCCTCCTTGGTCGGAACGATCAGAGCTTGGAGCCGACCAGCACGGCCAGGTCCACGAGGCGGTTGGAGTAGCCCCACTCGTTGTCGTACCAGGAGACGACCTTGACCTGGTTGCCGATCACCTTGGTGAGCGGTGCGTCGAAGATGCTCGAGGCCGGGTAGGTCTCGATGTCCTTGCTGACGATCGGGTCGTCGTTGTACTCAAGGATGCCCTTGAGCGGACCCTCGGCGGCGGCCTTCACGATGGCGTTGACCTCTTCGATGGAGGTCTCGCGCGAGGCCTCGAAGGTGAGGTCGGTGACCGAGCCGGTCGGGACCGGGACGCGCAGCGCGTAGCCATCGAGCTTGCCCTTGAGTTCGGGCAGCACCAGCGCCACGGCCTTGGCCGCACCGGTGGTGGTCGGGACGATGTTGAGGGCGGCGGCGCGGGCGCGACGCAGGTCCTTGTGCGGAGCGTCCTGCAGGTTCTGGTCCTGGGTGTAGGCGTGAATGGTGGTCATCAGGCCCTTGACGATGCCCAGGCCGTCATTCAGCGCCTTGGCCAGGGGGGCCAGGCAGTTGGTGGTGCAGGAAGCGTTGCTGATGATGTGGTGTGCGGCCGGGTCGTAGAGCTCGTCGTTGACGCCGATCACGATGGTGATGTCTTCGTTCTTGGCCGGAGCCGAGATGATCACCTTCTTGGCGCCGGCATCGATGTGTGCCTGCGCCTTGGCGGCATCGGTGAAGAAGCCGGTGGACTCGATCACCACGTCGGCGCCGATCTCGCCCCAGGGCAGCTTGCTCGGGTCGCGCTCTTCGTACGCCATGATCTTGTGCCCGTTGACCGTGATCGACTCGTCGTCGTAGCTGATCTCGCCCGGGAAGCGGTGCAGGATCGAGTCGTACTTGAGCAGGTGCGCGAGCGTCTTGTTGTCGGTCAGGTCATTGACGCCAACGACCTCGATGTCGGCACCGGACGCAGTCAGCGCGCGGAAGAAGTTGCGACCGATCCGGCCGAAGCCGTTGATACCAACCTTCACCGTCATGTGATGGTTCCCCTTCATTGAGTTTTTGCCCGCGCTGAGGCGTAGGCAAGGGTGGACATGACTCACTCTATAGACAAAGCGGGGGGCGTGAACCCTCTATCGAAAGCCGGTTCCGCGAACTGGTCAATTGGCGCTGAACACAGGTGATAGCGTGTTGAGTCGGCCACCTTCAGTCGCGATCGTCGATCATGTCGGCCGAGAGGCCGGCCTCGGTCGACGCAATGCCCAGTTCTGCTGCCCGCTTGTCTGCGGTGGCCAGCAGCCGTCGGATCCGGCCCGCCACCGCGTCTTTGGTCAGCGGTGGCTGATGCAGTTGCCCCAACTCTTCCAGTGAGGCCTGCTTGTTCTGCAGCCGCAGCAGCCCCGCCACCTTGAGATGCTCCGGTATGTCGTCGCCCAGAATCTCGAGCGCACGTTCCACCCGGGCCCCGGCGGCGACGGCCGCACGTGCCGAGCGGCGCAGGTTGGCGTCGTCGAAGTTCGCCAGGCGGTTGGCCGAGGCCCGCACCTCGCGGCGGATGCGGCGCTCCTCCCAGGCCAGCAGCGACTCGTGAGCGCCCAGCCGGGTGAGCATGGCGGCGATCGCGTCGCCGTCGCGGATCACCACTCGGTCGACGCCGCGCACCTCGCGCGCTTTCGCGGCGATGCCGAGCCGCCGGGCGGCACCGACCAGCGCCAGTGCGGCCTCCGAGCCGGGGCAGGTGATCTCGAGCGCCATCGACCGGCCCGGCTCGGTCAGCGAGCCGTGGGCCAGGAACGCCCCCCGCCAGGCCGCGGTCGCCACGTCCAGTCCCCCGCTCACGATGCCGGACGGAAGCCCGCGCACCGGGCGTCCACGGTTGTCCACCAGGCCCGTCTGGCGGGCCAGCGACTCCCCGTCGCGGATCAGCCGGACGATATAGCGGGTGCCCCGGCGCAGGCCGGACGAGGTCACGACAACGAACTCCGAGGTGAACCCAAACAGGTCGGCGATCGCCGTGCGCAGCCGGCGGGCGGCACCGCCGGTGTCGAGTTCGGCCTCGACCACGATGCGTCCGCCGGCCAGGTGCAGGCCGCCCGCGAAGCGCAGCGTGGCCGCCACCTCGGCGCGCCGACAGGCCGGCTTGGTCACCTCAACGGTGGCCAACTCTGCCTTGACCTGCTGGGTCATCGCCATGGATACATCCTTACCTCGAGGGTGTGCTTTCGTGGCCGAACACCGAACCTAGTCGCTGTCAACAGCGGTTCAACAGTTCGGCGTAGACGGCCGCCAGGCGATGGGGGTCATGTCGGGGCGAGCCGTCGCGCATGCGCACATTCTCTACCACCAGGCGGGCTCCCAGCGAACGCGCGTAACGCTCCAGCGGCGGATCGTCCGTCGCGAAGCTCGGATCGACCAGCACCACATTGAGCCGTAACCGCGGGCAGTGGTCGGCCAGCATCTCGAGATGGCGGGACGCCTGAAAGCCGTGGGTCTCGTCGTCGGACACCAGGTTCATGGTCAGGATCCGCTGCGCCTTCGAGGTCACGATCGCGTCGGCCAACTCGGGTACCAGCAGATGAGGGATGACCGAGGTGAACCACGAGCCGGGACCCAACACCAGATGGTCGGCAGCCTGCACGCTCGCCACCACCTCGGGACGTGCCGCCGGACGATCAGGCACGAGCCGGACGCTGAGCACCTCGCCCTGGGTCTTCGCCACCGTTGCCTGCCCGCGCAGCACCGAAAGCTCGTCGGGATGGTTCGGGTCAGCGCCGAACACGTCCGCCTCAATGGTCAGCGGCACCGCGGCCATCGGTAGCACCCGGCCCTGCGTGCGCAGCAGCTCACCCACCATGTCGAGCCCGGCCACCGGATCGGGCAGTTGCTGCCACAGGCCGGCGATCAGCAGGTTGCCGATCGCATGGCCGGCCAACGGGCCCGACCCGCCGAAGCGCGACTGCAACACCGTCGCCCAGGTCCGGCCGACCTCGTCGTCACCGCACAGGGCGGCCAGCGCCATGCGGAGATCGCCGGGCGGCAGAATGTCGAACTCGTCGCGAAGCCGTCCGGACGAGCCGCCGTCGTCGGCCACCGTGACCACGGCGGTCAACCGGGTGGTCAGGTAGCGCAGCGCACTGAGCGCTGCGTACAGCCCGTGACCGCCGCCGAACGCGACCACGGCCGGACGTTTGCGCCTCGACTTCACTCCTTGCCCAGATCCCGGTGCAGCACCTGGGTGGCGATGCCGTTCTCGCGCAACCGCCGAGCCAACTCGATCGCCATCGCGGTGCTGCGGTGCTTGCCGCCGGTGCAGCCGATGCCGACGGTGGCCAACCGCTTGCCCTCGCGGATGTAGCCGGGCTTGACGATGGTGAGCAGTTCGGTCGCGGCCTGCAGAAAGGCGGTCGCCTCGGGACGTCCGAGCACGTAGTTCGAGACGGCCTGCGACAGGCCGGTCTGGGGTCGCAGATCGGGCACCCAGTGCGGGTTGGGCAGAAAGCGCACGTCGAGCACCATGTCGGCGTCGATCGGCACGCCGTTCTTGAACCCGAACGACAGCAGCGTGAACGAGAGCTCGGGGTCGTCGTGCGAGCCGAACACGTGCGTCACCCGATCGGACAACTGGTGCACGTTGAGTCCGGAGGTGTCGATCACCAGATCGGCCGAGGCGCGCAGCGACGCCAGCAGCCGGCGTTCGCGTTCGGCGCCGTCCAGCAGGCGGCCCTCACCCTGCAGCGGCAGGGGTCGGCGCACCGACTCCTGCCGGCGCACGATGGCCTCGTCGGCGGCGTCCAGAAACAGGATCTGCGGCACCACACCGGCCCGTCCGAGGGCGTCGAAGGCCGCGGGAATCTGCTGGAACGCCGAGCGGGTGCGCACGTCAAGGCCCACGGCCACCCGATGGAACTGCTTCTCGCGCGCGATCTGCGCCAGATCGGGCAGCAGTTGCGGCGGCAGGTTGTCGACCACGTACCAGCCCAGGTCTTCAAGCGCATGGCAGGCGGTGCGCCGGCCCGCGCCGGACATGCCGGTGACGATCACGAAACGCAGAGCCTGGGTGGTGCTGGTGCTCATGAAGTCATTATGGTGCGCCGTCGAGCACCTCGCCGGTGGTCAGGTTGACCGTCTCGGCGACGG
This sequence comes from Micropruina sp., assembly GCA_035378545.1. Taxonomy (GTDB): domain Bacteria; phylum Actinomycetota; class Actinomycetes; order Propionibacteriales; family Propionibacteriaceae; genus Micropruina. The sequence goes on from DAOSUG010000240.1 coordinate 4,185, forward strand.
GCTCGGCCATGGCCTCGAGAATCGCCGCGGCCAAGCGGGGCCCGATGCCGGGAACCTGCGCCAGTTCGTCCACTGAGGCGGCGCGCAGCTTCTTCATCGAGCCGAAGTGTGTGAGCAACGTCTTG
>DAOSUG010000241.1:0-4294 GCA_035378545.1 Micropruina sp.
TACTCACCGACGAATGACATGGCACCCGCCACCTCACCCCCTGCCGAGAAGCCCTGCAGGACCCGCAACGACACGAGCAGGATGGGGGCGGCGATGCCGATCACGGTATAGCTGGGGATCAGGCCGATGGCGGTGGTGGCGCCTGCGATCAGGATCAGCAGCACCGCCAGCAGGGTCTTGCGGCCCATGCGGTCGCCCAGGTAACCACAGATCACACTGCCGAAGGGGCGCGCGACGAAGCTGACCAGGAAGCCCACGTTGGTGAGGAACAGGGCGCCGGCTGCCGCCCCGCCCATCAGGTTCAGCGCGAGGTAGGTGGCCAATAGGCCGTAGATGCCGTAGTCGTACCACTCGACGAAGGAACCTACGGCGCCCGCCACGGTGGCACGTCGGACTTCCTTGTCGGTGACCTGCTTGGTGTAGCTGGCGGTGGCCGCCTGCTGTGGTGATGCAGTCATGATGTCCTCGCTGGGTTCGGGAGTTGGAGACTCACTTTCGGCGGCTTTCGTCGGCGCCTCGATATGAGAATGCATCTTACTTCAGCAGTTCGTCAAGAGGGTTTCGCACTCTGTAACGCGCTAGTCACATGCAGATCCATAGCGATCGTCATGCATCTGACGCTCTTAGCACCTTGCGTCTGCAGGAGGCTTGAGCCAAACTTGAAGTGACAAATGATTCTCAAATGAGAGGCAGTTCGATGAGCGGCATCATCCGAAGCAGTGAGTGGCAGCGGCCCGATCCGCAGTTGGTCAGGCAGTTCGCAGAGTTCCCGGTGGCTGTGATCGGAGACTCCATGGAGCGTCTGGACATCATCGACGGCGGCATTTCCCCAATCTGGACCGGCGCCCGTTGCGTCGGCTCGGCGTTGCCCATCTACACCACCGCCGGCGACAACCTTGCAATCATCGAGGCGCTCGCGCTGATCCGGGAAGGCGATGTCGTGTGCGTCAACGCCGGTGGGTACCCGGGAAGGGCGCTGATGGGCGACAACCTTGCACAGCGATTCGACGTCTTCGGTGCCGTCGGGGCGGTAGTCGACGGCTACGTCCGCGACCGCGATGTAATTGCAGAGTTGGGCTTCCCGGTCTTCGCCCGCGGCCTGACGCCGGCCGGACCATGGAAGAACGGCCCCGGCCGGATCGGCGAACCGATCGCACTGGGTGGCGTCGTGGTGAACCCCGGAGACATTGTGGCGGCCGACGCCGACGGCATCGCTGTGATTCGGCCAGGGCTGGCCGAAGCGATCCTCGCGAACTGCCGTGCAATGGCGCAGATCGAAGCGGAGAAGGACGCCGAAGTGCTCGAGTTGCGAGCCGCACGCATGGCCCGGTGAGCGCGCATCACTCACAGACGCTATCCTCGGGCCAGTCCCTGGGATGGTCGGCAGCCCAGAAGGAGCAACGATGCCAAAGGCGATACGCAGCGACACTGCGCGAAACCGGCGACAGATCATCAAAGCCGCCGCCGATCTGGTGGCGGCCGAAGGTCCCAATGTGCGCATGAGCGATGTCGCAGAACGCGCCGAAGTCTCACTCGCCACGGCCTATCGCCACTTCAGCTCGGTGGACGAAGCACTTGTGCAATACCGCATGGACGCAGGTCTGAAACTCTACGCACACAGCGTCTCCTCAGAAGCGCGCGGACTCGAGTTGCTCAAAGACGTCAGTGACTACTGGATCACTCTCGTGCTGCGTCACGGTCGTGTCATGGTCACGACCCGGTCACGCGAGGGATTCCTCAAGCGGCTCCGATCAGGAGCCCGCTACCTCACCGTGGCTGCCGACGCTCTCGATGAACCAATCCGTCAAGCGGCCGCCGAACTCGGCCTGCCCGACCCCGGCGATGAGGGCATGTTCCTGTGGAACATGATGTTCGACCCACGCGAAATCTTCGACATGGTCGAGACGCTGGGACTCACCCAGGAGCAAGTCGGGCAGCGATTGGTCGGGGCCTTCTGCGGCGCACTTCAAGGCTGGATCCACGCCAGCAGCAGCCGCTCCCAGCCAGAGGCAACGACACAAGCAAGCTAGGATAGGAGCGGCTGCGAAACGCTGAACGGTCGCTGGTCACGCTCGTCCAGACCCGTGCGATTGAGGGGCTTCGACAAGCTCAATCAACGGATTGCTCGTCGATCGGCGTCTCCCGATATCGTGCGAGGCCTTGCCCACACCATGGCTGGTTGCCCGGCCTCTGTCGACCTGGCGTGTGACGACTCTGACCTGAGCCGCGTGCGAGGCGTCCAGCGTCACTGCGTGTGGGTGCCGACTGGCATGCTGAGGGTGTGACCGCACCGTTCGCCACCGCCACGCTCGTCCAGGGCCCGGAATCGCTGCTGGCCGAACGTGCGGTCCAGTCGCTGGTGGCGCAGGCCCTTGAGCGGCGTGCGGACGCCACCGTGTCGCGACTGAGCGCCGGTGGACTCGATCGGGGCACGTTGGCCGAGTGCACGGCCGGATCCTTGTTCTCGCCGGCGGCGGTCGCAGTCATCGAGCAACTGGGCGACCTGCCGTCCGAACTGGCCGACGACCTGGTGGCACTCGCGCAGCAGCCGGGTGACGATCTGGCGTTGATCATGGTGCATGAGGGCGGTGCGAAGGGCCGGGCGTTGCTCGAACGGCTGCGCAGGGCCGACGTCACGCTGGTCGAGGCGTCCACCGTGAAGACCTGGGAGTTGCCGCAGTTCGTGATGGCCGAGGTGCGCAAGCAGCAGGGCCGCATCGACCGCGGCACGGCAGAGGCATTGGTGTCGGCGGTGGGCAGCGACCTGCGCAGCGTCGCCGCCGCGGTCACCCAATTGCTCGCCGACACCGAGCATGCCACCATCACCGCCGCGGACGTACAGCGCTACTTCGCCGGACGTGCCGAGGTCAGCGGTTTCGCCATCGCCGACCACTGCCTCGACGGCAACAGGGAGGCGGCGCTGAGCAGCCTGCGCTGGGCGTTGGAAACCGGGGTGGCGCCCGTACTGCTGACCAGTGCGGTGGCATCGGGCCTGCGCAACCTGGGTAAGTACCTCGGCGCGCGCGATGATCGGCTTCGCGACATCGAGTTGGCCAAGCGGATCGGCGTGCCGCCTTGGAAGCTGAAAGACCTCAGCCGCCAGTCGCGAGGCTGGACGAGTGCCGGCGTTGCGCAGGCCATCCGGCACACCGCCACGGCCGACGCCTCAGTCAAGGGCGCCTCAGGTGATGCCCAATACGCCCTCGAAGTGCTCGTGCTGACCGTCATCGAGTCCCGCGGCAGACCGCCACAGGGGACGCCCGGTAGATGACGTCCAGTAGCTAGCGCCAGGGGAGCGGAGCGATCGCTGAGGGGTGCGAGCACTTGGTTGAGTCCGCCCGGACGGGCGAAACCCGCCCTGCGGTGGGGGGAGTACCGCGGGCGGGTTCCGCGCTCGTGGGGGGCCTCAGCGCACCGTGCGCTCGGCCAACGGGTACGGCGGGGTGGCGGCGCGCGCCGTCCGATGCTGGCACAGCCAACCATACGTCGCGAGTCGTCGGCAACTTGGGGGAGGAGGGCCCCCGATGGCTGGCACGAGCGGCCATCGAACAGTGGCGCCGAGGTTGATCAGTGCGCGCACGCTGATAGCTGTCCAGGGTGCCGGCGTCGAGCTGAGCACGCGAAAACGCCGCTCGACCAGGTCGAGCGGCGCAGCGTCGGATCAGCTGCCGACGCGTTCGCTCAGAGCGAGGCGGCCTTGGCGGCGATTGCCGACTTGCGGTTGGCGGCCTGGTTGCTGTGGATGACGCCCTTGGACGCGGCCTTGTCGAGTGCGCGGCACGCGGTGCTGGCCAGGGTTTGCGCCTTCTCGGCGTTGCCCTCGTCTGCGGCCTCGCGGAACCGGCGCACGTGGGTACGCAGCGCCGACTTCACGGCCTTGTTGCGCTGACGAGCCTTCTCGTTCGTCTTGATGCGCTTCATCTGGGACTTGATGTTCGCCACAGGGCTTGCCTCTTCGGTACTTGATACTGGGTGCGCGTCCAGACGCGGACGCGACCACCAACCCTACCAAAGCTGCCAGCAGGGCACCAAAACACGCGACCTCGGACCAGAACCACGAGTTCTGGCTGTCGCAGCGGGGAGATAACGCCGGTAGGGGACCCGCCGCCAGGTGGTCACTGACCGCACCCGCGCGGCACAACGACCGAGTTGGACCACCACTTCAACTGTTCTGAACAGGTCGCTGTTGTGAGATTGTGTCGGCATCGTCGTCTGGGACGCTCAATTCGTCCGGTGACCCAAGGGTGGCGGTGCAGCCGACTTTCATGCTGGACCCGAAGCGGAAGGCCCCCAA
>DAOSUG010000242.1:0-4290 GCA_035378545.1 Micropruina sp.
TGTTCCCGTCTAGGCAGTGCGTGACCGGCCAGGATGGCTTCGTACGCGTCGCGTGCGTCTTCGTCGACGATTGGCTGCTGTGATGAGTATCGGCCGTCGGTCCGGTCACGCTTGGGACCGGACACCCAGTAGTGGTCGCCGCTCTCGATGTCGGAAAAGTTCGCGTCGGCATTGGCGAACTTTGTGCCCGTGACCCGCCGCAGCCGCTTCCCATGAAACGTCAGAGTTCGCCATGACCTGCTAAACGAACACGCGAAATCCAGGCAGGCCCGCGGTCAACGTCTTGACCCGTCTTCAACTGCACGTACATGATGCGCTCGGCCACGGCGGCATCGTAATCAATCGCGTCGGTGCTCGACCGGGCTGAGGGGTGAGAGTCCCGTGGAGTGGATGCCAACCCGACATGCGGCTGCGGTCCTGGACGTTGACGTAGGTGTAGTGGCGGATGTACCCGGACCGGCAGGCGTTGATGCAAACGAGCAGCAGAGCGCGGGTGATGCTTGCGTCGTAGCCGGCCTGTCGAGACAGGACTCGCGCCGTGGTGGCGCAAATGTCGGCGCAGTCCAGGTCGGCGCTGATGCAGCTACGGACTTGGGTGACCATCGGCGAGGTCGGTGGTCTCCAGGCGCCACCGGCCCGGAAGGGGACGGTGGCCGCTGGAAACGGATCAGAGCTGGTCGAGTAGCCGGTTCATGGTGACGATCTCGGCCTGCTGAGCGTCGATGATGTCTTGGGCGAGCTGCTTGGCGTCCGGGTTCTGGCCGTTGGTGGCCTCTTGCTTCGCCATGGCGATGGCGCCATTGTGGTGCTCGATCATCCCCGCGAGGAACAGGCGGGCGGCCTCGTCACCGGTGGCCCTGTCGAGGGCCTCCATGTCGGCCCGGCTCATCATGCCTCCGCCCATGTCGTGGTCCATCGGCATCGACGGGCTCCGGTTCTCGCCCCAGCCGGCGAGCCAGCCGCTCATCTGGGCGATCTCGGGAGCCTGGGCGGCCTTGATCTGGGAGGCAAGACCTGTGACCTCGATGTTGATGCCTTCTGTGGCCAAGACGAGGTCGGCCATTTCGACGGCCTGCTGATGGTGCGGGATCATCATCGCCGCGAACATGACGTCCGCGTCGTTGTGCGGACCGGCGGCCGGGGTGGCCGACGGCGTCGCGCCCGTCGTCGATGGCGACGTCGAGGTCGGGGCGCTGGCGGTGCCGGGCATGTTCGCCGTGTCGTTGGGCGAGCAGCCGGCGAGGCCGATCACCGTGGCAACCGCGGCCGCGGGCAGGGTCAGGCGCAAAAAATTGAATGAGTTTACAGGCATGGCAGGCATATCCTTCTGGGTAGCTACTGAGGAATAGGACGGAACACGACGGGACGGTGCAGCCCTCTCAGCGCAGCCGAAGCACAACTGGCGTTTCGACTGGCGATGGGTCGCACCGATCGGTCAGGTCCTGCTGACGGACAGCTGGGCCAGACTCCGCGGCTGAGGTAGCCAAGAATTTCGTTGAGCTAGTCTCAGGTGTAGAAGCCGCCGCACCCACACCCCGGGCCCGGCCCCCGGCCGGGTCAACACCCACCCGCTCATCAGCAGGATCAGCGCCGCCAGGCACGTCAGCCCCATCTCAGAATGATCGGCGCAGCCGAGGCATCCGCCGACCTCGGAGACTGGATGGCCGACCCCGGTCGAGGGGGTCAGATGTGCGTGGTCCCCGCCAACCGCGTCCTCGTGACTTTCGGCGTGCACCGCGGACATCAGGAGCGTGGCGTCGGTGGAACTCGGGCTAGCCGGATGGCCGGCGGCGGTGTGGTTGCTCGACAGCTGATGCATGGCGAGCAGGCTCAACGCCATAGCCACGACCCCGAGCAGCAGCCAGAGCCGCTGTCGGGCTCCGACGGCCACCCCAATTCGCACCATGTCCAAACCGTACCCAGCATTGACCGGAATATCGCCACCGCACGCGACCACGCCTGGCAACAGGCCCGGCCACGCGTGACCGCCGCCCCAGTGGTTGCTGGACAATGCGCGGTCCCAGATGTCGATCCTGATGGCGTAGCAGCAGGGCACGATGCGGGGGTCACTCCACGAGTCCCACAGGAACGTGGTGCTGAGCGCGGCGACCTCGCGCCACTCCTCGACGTCGACCTCCTTGTCGTCGGGTGGCCCGGCGAGCTTCATGCGAACGAATAGACAGTGCTTGCTACACAGCCACCGGCGGATCAACAGGTGTGCTGTTCGTGTTCGGGCGACACGCCCGCGGTAAACCCGCGAGCGGCGGATCCCAAGGTGCGGCCACAGTGTTCCTGATGGACCCCGAAGCCCTGCAGCTGGCGAGCATCTTGACAGGACATCCCTTGCCAGACCCCGGTTGGACCTTTCGCGGCGGGCTTCAGAACGAGTTGGCCGACAGGATTCCCCCGGGCCACCGCTGCCGCTGCCCGCAAACCAACCCTTCTAGGTAAGCGATACCCCCTAGGGGTATAGTGGTGAACGTGGACATGAACAAGCACGAGAACGGACACACCTCGACGCCGTCGCGGGTGAAGGACCCCGTCTGCGGCATGGATGTTGACCCGACGACGAGCGAGCACCATCTGGTGCACGACGGAACCACCTACTACTTCTGCTCTGGGCAATGCCGGAACAAGTTCGACCTCGCCCCTGATGCCTACCTGTCCCCGGCAACCGGTCACCCGACTGGACACGGCCACGGCGGCAACGCCGCGACGCCGCCACCCGGAACGGAGTGGACCTGTCCGATGCATCCGGAGATCCTGCGACCCGGTCCGGGTTCGTGCCCGATCTGCGGGATGGCTCTCGAGCCGGTCATGGTGACAGCCGACAGCGGGCCAAGCCCGGAGTTGGCCGACATGACCCGCCGTTTCTGGGTCGGGGTAGCTTTGTCCATCCCTGTGGTGATTCTGGGGATGGGCGGAGACCTCGTCCCAGCAATTCACGACGCCATCTCCCCGCGGGCCTCGGCCTGGGTCCAACTTGTTCTGGCAACCCCCGTGGTCTTGTGGGCCGGCTGGCCGTTCTTCGTGCGCGGGTGGACCTCGGTCCGCACATTGAAGCTCAACATGTTCACCCTGATCGCGATGGGCACCGGTGTGGCCTGGCTGTTCAGCGTGGTCGCCACCCTGGCGCCAGACCTCTTCCCTGAGGCGTTCCGGATGGACGGTGCCGTCGATGTCTACTTCGAAGCAGCATCCGTCATCACCACCCTCGTCCTCCTCGGGCAGGTCCTGGAACTGCGAGCCCGTGAACAGACATCCGGAGCGATCCGCGCCTTGCTCGACCTCACCCCAGACACGGCACACCGGCTCAAGTCGGACGGAACCGAGGAGGAGGTGACTCTCGATCAGGTCACCGTCGGTGATCGCTTCCGGGTTCGACCCGGCGAGAAAGTTCCTGTTGACGGGGACGTCGAGGAAGGCCGATCGACCCTTGACGAGTCGTTGGTGACCGGTGAGTCGATGCCAGCCACCAAGAAGGTCGGCGACAGCGTCATCGGCGGCACCATCAACCAGACCGGGTCGCTGATCGTGCGTGCCGACAAGGTCGGGCGGGACACCATGCTGGCCAGGATCGTGCAGATGGTTGCCGAAGCGCAACGCTCGCGGGCACCGATCCAGCGGGTGGCGGATCGGGTGGCTGCGTGGTTCGTGCCTGCCGTGATCGCCATCGCGATCGTCGCGTTCCTGGTGTGGGCAACGGCGGGTCCCGACCCGCGGCTGGCCCACGCGCTCGTGGTGGCCGTATCCGTGCTGATCATCGCGTGCCCTTGCGCCCTGGGTTTGGCCACGCCAATGTCGATCATGGTTGGGGTGGGGCGAGGCGCCGGGCTCGGAGTCCTGATCAAGAACGCGGAGGCGCTCGAACGGATGGAGAAGGTCGACACGCTCGTCGTCGATAAGACCGGCACCCTGACCGAGGGCAAGCCGTCTGTGACACGCGTGGTCACCACCACCGGGTTCGAGGAGCACGAGATCCTGCAGTTGGTGGCCGCTGTCGAGCAGGCCTCCGAGCACCCTCTCGGTCTGGCGATCGTGAACGCAGCCCACGCTGCCGGCCTGTCCATCCCGAACGTCACCGACTGCGACGCTCCGGTCGGCAAGGGCGTCGTGGGCACCGTCGAGGACCAGCGCATCCGCGTCGGCAGCGCCACGTTCCTGACCGGTGAAGGGATCGACCCGAGCGCACTGACGGCACAGGCGGACGAGCTGCGCGCCGACGGTGCCACCGTCATTTTCGTCAGCTCCGGTGACCAAGTGGCCGCGATCATCGCCATCGCCGACCCC
>DAOSUG010000243.1:0-4284 GCA_035378545.1 Micropruina sp.
CGCCGTGACCACGCTCTGCTCCTTACCGCCGTGCAGACCGGTCTTCGGCTGTCCGAGTTGACCGGGCTCACCATCCAGGACGTCACCGCCATCATGCCTGGCGCATCCGTGCACACCACGGGCAAGGGCCGGAAGGAGCGCGTCACCCCCTTGACCCGGCAGACTGCGGCCGTCCTGCATGAATGGCTGCCACAAACCGGGCCCAGCGGACCGGTTTTCCCGACCCGCCGCGGAACCCGGCTATCTGCCGATGCAGTCCAACGGCTCGTCACCAAACACGCGGTGACTGCGGCCCTTGTCTGCCCATCGATCGCGTCCAAGCATGTGACACCGCACACGCTGCGGCACACCGCAGCGATGACGCTGCTCGCGGCCGGTGTCGACACGTCGGTGATCGCCTTGTGGCTCGGTCACGCAAGCGCAACGACCACGCACATCTACCTGCACGCGGACATGACCATCAAGCTGAGAGCCCTCGCCCGAATCCCCGCGTCCGGCACTAAGCCCGGACGTTACCGTCCCGCGGACGACCTCATCGCCTTCCTCGAACAACTGTGACGCCCCCACCGCGAGGGTTATGCCGCGTCAGCGACCCCCACCCGGACCGCTGACCAGCACAAACACCGCTCCGCCCACCCGGACGTCGGCATAAGCGAGACGTCGGCATAATTGGAGTTATGCCGACGTCGGCATAACAGCAAGGAACGCCGCCTGGAGCCGCAGATCACGATCGGCCTGTTGACCGACGCGCGCGGGTTCCCGCTGATGGTTGAAGCGTTTGAGGGCAATCGCGCCGAGACCACCACGATCATCCCGTCGATCCAGGCCTTCCAGGCCGCCCATCAGCTCCCCGAGGTGACCGTGGTCGCCGACGCGGGCATGCTGTCGGATGGGAACCTGCGCGCCCTGTCCGGGGCGGGGCTGCGGTTCATCGTGGGGCAGAAGATCCCCGACATTCCCTACGTCGTGCGCCACTGGATGGACACCCACCCCGGTGAGCAGCCGCCTGACGGGCTGATCCTGACCCAGCCGTGGTCGCGGGGTCCGGCCGGCCAGCAGGTGAAGGAGACGATCTACTACCAGTACCGGGCTGATCGGGCCCGGCGCACGCTGCGCGGCATCGGTGAGCAGGTCGGCAAGGCCGAACGCGCGGTCGCGGGGAAGGCGCCGGTGAAGCGGAACCGGTTCATCGCCCTCACCGGCGCGCAGAAGTCGGTGAACCGGGAACTGGAGGCCAAGGCCCGCACCCTGGCGGGCTGGAAGGGCTACATCACGAACTTGGCCAACCCGACCCCGGAGTACGTGATCGGGGCCTACCACCAGCTGTGGCAGGTCGAGAAGTCCTTCCGGATGTCCAAGTCGGACCTGAAGGCCCGGCCGGTCTACCACCACCTGAAGGACTCGATCGACGCCCACCTCACCATCGTGTTCGCCGCCCTCGCCGTCGCCCGCTGGCTCGAGAGCACCACCGGCGTCAGCATCAAGGCCCTCGTCAAGACGCTGCGTCGCCACCGCACCATCGACATCCAAGCCGGCGACACCATCGTCACCGCCGAGAACGCCCTACCCGACGACGCACAAGCCTGGCTCGACGCGATCCACCAAGCGCGCGGGCGACACTAAATGAGCCAAGTCGGGTTGTGACGATCGTGAACGGCCAGTACGACCAGATGCGGCTGGACGCCGTGGCCGAGGCGAGCCAGATGCACCTCCAAACGTGATTCGCCCCTGCTGGAGGGGGCGCAGATTCACTTTCGAGGAGCGTTTGCGGGGCGCATCCCGACGCCGCCAGCCAAGCCGAACACGGTGCCGGGGGAGAGGAGCCCGCGGCTGGGGGCGGGCTCGAACGCGAAGTCCAGCGGCTCACGGCGCAGATCGCGGCCCAGCCCGACGGCGTCCCGAATGAGGACGAGGGAGGCGACCACGAGGACGCTGCCGATGATGAGCGACTCTCGACGCCCTGGTGAGAATTGTCGTTCCTGACCGTTGCACAGACTCCCGATGGGGTGCCATGATGCGCAACGGGATACCTTGGTGCCGGCAGCCAACGCGGGTTGCGCAACCGCCTCGGGTGGCCCCCGAGCGCCGAGTCAACCCCCACTGGAGGTCGCATGTCAGCAAATGTCATCGTCGTGGTCGAGCAGGAGTTCGCCCACCCGCGGCCCCGCGTGTTTCGCGCCTGGACCGCACCCGAGGAGATGTCCCAGTGGCGGGGCAGCCCTGGGTGGCACGTCGAGCGGGAGAGCGTCACGTCGGACCTGCGGACCGGCGGCAAGCACCATCACGTGAAGGTGCGCGACGACGACCCGAGCGTCCGCGTGACCACGGACGCCGTCTTCACCGAGTACTTCGACCCGGACGTGTTCGTCGCGCGTCAGCGCATCACGGGCGACTCCGGCATCGACCCGAACGAGTCCCTCGAACTGCGCGTCGAGTTCACCGCCATGGGCGGCGACAGCACGCTCGTGCGCATCGTCCAGGGGCCGTACGACCCGGCCGTGGCGCAGTATCACGCCGCCGGCTGGGAGAAGGAATTGGCCCGCTTGGGCACCTACCTGGATGGAGGACAGGCATGAATACCGCAGGAGCGCCGACGACGTCGGCGGTCGTCCGCACGAAGCCCATCATGACCATGCCGCAGATCCTCCTGATGAACCTCGGGTTCTTCGGCATCCAGTACAGCTTCGGCATGCAGCAGACGGCCATCAATCCGATCTACACGTTCCTGGGCGCGTCACACGACCAATTGCCGCTGCTCAACCTGGCCGGTCCGGTCACGGGCCTGCTCATCCAACCCATCATCGGGGCCCTCTCAGACCGAACATGGGTGGAGAAGGGCTTCTTCCGCGGGCGCCGACGCCCCTTCTTCCTCATCGGTGCCATCGGCTGCGCGATCTGCCTGGCGCTGTTCCCGTTCGTGTGGGCGGTCTGGATGGCGGTTCTCCTGCTGTGGCTCCTGGACGCCTCCAACAACACCGCGATGGAGCCCTACCGCGCGTTCATCGCCGACCGGCTCCCCCCGGCCCAACTCGGCAAGGGCTTCCTCGCCCAGTCGTTCTTCACCGGCCTGGGGATCACGCTGGCCAACTTGAGCCTGATGTTCTTCCAGGGCGTCTTCGGCCTGGGTCAGTCCGTCGGCATCCCGCTGTGGGTCTACCCGGCGTTCCTCCTCGGCTCGGTCTGCTCGATCGCCACGGTGCTGATCTCGGTGCTGTCAACGCCCGAGCTCGAGCCGACGGAGAAAGAACTCGCCGAGCTCCGCGCCAGCAAGGGTGGCCCCGGCCACTTCATCGCCGAGATCAAGGACGCCATCGTCGACATGCCGGTCGAGATGCGGAAGCTGGCGTTGGTGTACCTCTTCCAGTGGTACGCCATGAACATCTATTGGCAATACGTGTCGCTGTCGGTGTCCCAGTCGCTGTACGGCACGACGGACGCCCGCTCCGAGGGCTACCAGCTCGCCGTCGCGAACACAGGCGTCATCAACGGTGCCTACAACATCGTGACCTTCTGTGTCGCGTTCGGGCTGGTTGCCCTGGCCCGCCGCCTGGGCGCGAAGTGGGTGCACGCCATCGCCCTGTGGTGCGCCACGGTGGGTCTGCTCTTGTTCCCGCAAATGCCGACCCTGCCGCTCAAGGTCGTCGCGATCGTGGGCCTGGGCATCGCGTGGGCGTCCATCATGGGCGTGCCTTACATCATGATCGTGCGCATGGTTCCCTCGACCCGCTACGGCGTCTACATGGGCATCGTCAACATGATGATCGTCATCCCGATGCTCATCCAGACGCTCACGTTCGGCGCGATCTACAAGAACCTGCTGGGGGACAACCCCAACAACGCGATCATGGCCGCCGGCATCCTGCTGGGCATCGCCGGCTTGGTCATGCTCTGGGTCAAGGAGCCCCCGATCGTGCGCGACATCGAGCCGGTCGGCTCTGGCGACGAGACCGTCACCACGAAGGGAGCCTGAGATGGCACGCATGACTCCGTACGGATGCATCGTCGTCGGCACCGATGGCTCTGCCTTGTCCGACCCGACCGTCGCGAGGGCCTCGTTCTTGGCCGCTGCCGAGGAGGCCGACCTCGTCATCGTCTGCGCCTATTCGGGCATGACGATGCGCGAAGGTGCGAAGGCGACGGCCACCCTCGGTGACACCCGGACCTCCGTTGTGTTGGGACGCGAGGCGGCCAGCGACGCGCTGGCGACCGCGACATCCACGGCGTCCGGCCTGGGCGCGCAGGTCAAGGCTTCGCTGCTGGTGGAGGGCGAGGCTGCCTCCGCCC
>DAOSUG010000244.1:0-4281 GCA_035378545.1 Micropruina sp.
GCCCTGACCCGGCAGGGCATGGACCGCAAGCAGATCGAGCAACACCCGATCTCACGCTCCTTCGGCATCCGCGACGGCAACGGCATCGTGTTCGTCAGCCACCAGGGCGACGTCACTCCGTCCGGCTTTCTGCCGTTGGTGGTCGGCAACGTCAAGCAGTCCCGCCTGGTCGAGTTGTACCAGAGCGAGCCCACGATGCTCGCCCTGCGCGACCCCGACCAGTTCAAGGGACGCTGCGGCGCCTGCGAGTTCCACGACTGGTGCGGCGGCTCCCGGGCCCGCGCCTTCGCCTGGACGGGCGACCCGCTCGAGTCCGATCCGCTGTGCCCCTATCAGCCTCGCGAGCAGGTGGTCGGCGCCAACTGAACCGCCTCACGAGAGGGCAACCGGGCAGCCGGTGAGGCACTGCACCCACGTTGCCTGCGGTACCTGACGTTGCCGACATGACGTTGCCGCCGTTGCAGCGCGGGCAAAGTCACCTTGCGCAGGCAACGTCACTGCGCGGGTCCCCATGTGCGGGCATCGTCACTGGACGGGCGCCGACACTGGACGGGCGCCGACACTGGGCGACCGACGCCGCCGCGCCGCTAGTCGCTGCCCGCCCGAGCGTTCTATGGTCGAAGCGAGGAGGTGCGCCGTGATCCGGATCGACCTGAACAGCGATGTGGGCGAGAGTTTCTCGCGCTGGACGCTCGGTGACGACGCTGCGCTGCTGGCCATCGTCAGCAGCGCGAACATCGCCTGCGGCTTTCACGCCGGCGACCCGCGGGGCATCCGTTCCACCCTCGAACTCGCCGCGACGAACGGGGTCACCGTGGGGGCCCATGTCGGGTACCGCGACCTGGCGGGGTTCGGCCGTCGCGACCTCGATGTGGCTCCGGACGAGTTGACCGCCGAGACGATCTATCAGATCGGCGCGCTGCAGGCGTTGGCCGCCAGCGTGGGTACCCGAGTCAGCTACGTCAAGCCGCACGGCGCGCTGTACAACCGCATCGTCCATGACGAGCGGCAAGCGGCGGCTGTGGTCCAGGCGATCAGGATGCTTGATCCGTCCCTGGTGTTGCTGGGCCTGCCGGGCGCGGTGGTGCTCGATCGCGCCGCCGAGGCGGGGCTGGCGACCGCCACCGAGATCTTCGCCGACCGCGCCTACACCGCCGAGGGCCGGCTGGTGCCACGCCGCGACCCCGGCGCGGTGCTGCACGATCCCCACGCGATCGCCGACCGCATCGTGCAAGCGATCACGACCGGACGGATCACCGCCATCGACGGTAGTCAGGTCCCGATCAACGGCGAATCGATCTGTGTGCACGGCGACACTCCGGGCGCGGTTGCCGTGGCCCGTGCCGTTCGCAGCCGGCTGGTCGAGGCCGGGGTGACCATCGGTTCCTTCGTGCCGGACTCCTGAATGGTCGGCCACCCCGATCGCCGCATTCTGCCGGCCGGCGACCGGGCCCTGCTCGTCGAACTGTCCGGCCTGCGCGCGGCGCTGGGCTTCTTCGACGCCGTGAGCGAGGCAGGCCTGTGGGGCGTTCTCGAAGCCGTGCCCGCGGCCCGGACTGTGCTCGTCCGTTTCGACCCCCTGCTGACCGAGGCTGCCGAGCTGACCGACCGGCTCGCGACGCTGACGATCTCCCCCAGCCGCGTGGCCAGGGGGCGTGAGGTGACGATCGCCGTCCGCTATGACGGCGACGACCTGGCCGAGGTGGCCGGCCTGCTCGGGGTGAGCGAGCGCACCGTGATCGAGGCCCACACGTCCACGCCCTACCGGGTGGCGTTCGGCGGCTTCGCCCCGGGTTTCGCCTACCTAAGTGGCGGCCACCCTCTGTTGGACGTACCGCGCCGGCAGTCGCCGCGCACCCGCATTCCGGCTGGTGCAGTGGCGTTGGCGGGTGCGTTCTCCGCGGTCTACCCACGCGAAAGCCCTGGTGGTTGGCAGTTGATCGGCCACACCGACGCCGCGCTGTGGAACCTCGACCGCCGACCGCCCGCCCTTCTTCAGCCCGGCGACCGGGTCAGATTCGTCGAGATCTCGTCGGACGAACCTTCGCCGGTTGAGCATGTCGGGACCACCTCGCCGGTCGACCATGTCGGGACCGCCCCGCTGGTCAAGCCTGTCCAGACCACCACGTCCGAACCCCCGCTGGTCGAGCCCGTCGAAACCTCCCCGGTCGAGCTTGTCCAGGCCACCCCGCCCGTCGAGCCTGTCCAGTCCACCCCACCGGACGCGGCTTCGCCAGTCGAGTCTGTCCAGGCCACCCCACCGGACGCGGCTTCGCAGGTCGAGCCTGTCGAGACCACCCAGGCGGTCGAGCTTGCCCGAACCACCCCACCGTCCGAGCCCGCTCCCCCGTCCGTCATCATCCTGAGCCCCGGCGCGCAGGCCCTGCTGCAGGACGAGGGACGCCCGGGGCTCGCCGGCTTGGGCGTGCCCTCCTCGGGGGCCCTCGACCGATTCGCCCTGCATCAGGCCAACCGGCTGGTCGGCAACCCGTCCGATGCTGCGGTGATCGAGTTCGCCTGGGGCGGCGCGGTGAGCGCCTCCGGGGACCTGGTGGTCGCGGTCAGTGGCGAGCGCGCCGAGGTTGAGGTCGTCCATCTCGACCACGTGGCGCGGCACGACTGGCCCGCTCCGGTGCTGCTGCACGACGGCGACACGCTGCGCATCGTTCCGCGGGCCGGTGCGCGCAGCTATCTTGCGGTCCGCGGGGGCTTTGCGGTGCCACCGGTGCTGGGCAGTCGGTCAACGGACGTGTTGTCGGGGCTCGGTCCCACTCCGCTGGCGACGGGCGCGCGACTGCTCGTCGGTTCGCCGGCGGGGCTGCCGGCCGTCGGCGATCCCGAGCCGTGGCCCGAGCGGCTGGACGGTGCTGAAGTCCGGCTGCCCGTGCTGCTCGGTCCGCGCGACGACTGGTTCACCGGCGAGGCGATCGGGCGGCTCTTCGGCCAGTCGTGGACGGTCAGCCCACACTCGAACCGGGTTGGGCTGCGGCTGCTTGGCGAGCATTCCCTCACCCGCAGGACCCCTGATGAGTTGCCTAGTGAAGGCCTGGTCGCGGGAGCGATCCAGGTGCCCTTGAGCGGGCAGCCGGTGGTTTTCCTGGCCGATCATCCGGTGACCGGCGGCTACCCGGTGATCGCGGTGCTGCGGCACTCGGCGCTCGACCTGGCCGGCCAGTTGGCGCCCGGTCAGCGGGTGCGCTTCGTGCTCGACCAGTGACGGCGTTGGGCGCGCGGCGGTCGGGGTCTCGACACGCTTGACCAGCGAGGGCGCCACGCCCAGCTCGTGACCGTTGATTCAGCGTGTCGAAATCTGCGGTCTCGTCACGCTGCCCTGGCGTCCGCCGCCGAACGGAGGACCTATACGCGTGCTAGCGTCCGTCGATGGCCACCCTGATCCTGCTGAACGGGCCGCCCAGGGTCGGCAAGTCCACGCTGGCGGCCCGCTACGCCGACCTGCACCCAGGCACCCTGTGCCTCGACATCGATTCGCTGCACTACCTGATCGGCGGCTGGCGTGACATCGGCGCCCAGGTGCATGACCTGCTCAGGCCGCTGGCCCTCGCCATGACGCACACTCATCTGGCCGGCGGAAACGACGTCATCGTGCCGCAGTACGTGGCCGACCCGGACGCCGTTGCCGCCTTCGAACTGCTCGCCCACCGCACCGGCGCGACCTTCTGCGAGGTCGTCCTGATGTCTACGCGTGACGAGGCGATCGAGCGGTTCGCCGACCGTCCGGACGACACCGAGTGGGCGGCCCACAACCGCCGCCTGGTGGCCGACCTGGGCGGCCCGGAGTTTCTGGGGGCCATGCATGACCGGCTCGCCGACCACCTGGGACGGCGTCCGCGCTCGATCGTGATCGAGAGCCGGCGCGACGCCATTGACGACACCTTCGCCGACCTGCTGCGCGCCGTCGGCGACCAGCCATCGCCATCGTGACTGCGCCGACTTGACCCGTGCCGGCACAGCTCCCTATCCTGAACGGCTGTCCAGAAAAGGAAGTCCGATGATCCACACCAGCGAAGCCACCGTGAGCCGGCGATACCAGCCGCGCCCGATGCTGGGGCATGCCTGCGCGTTCGACGGCTTCGAGTTTGCGAAGTGGGGTCGAGGCGGGCCCGCGAACCTCGTGCCGAAGAGCTGACTCTTCGCGCAGCGACCACGCGAGCCGCCCACTCGAATGCCGAGTGTGGCGGCTCTTTCATGCCCGCTGGCGATCGACGCCACGGCCAGGAAGCTCAGGAGGCGAAGCGCCCCGCCGAAGACGGGGAGGCTGCC
>DAOSUG010000245.1:0-4252 GCA_035378545.1 Micropruina sp.
GGCTGTGGCAGCTCACCGCCATCGGCGTCGGCGGCATCATCGGCGTCGGCATCTTCACCCTGGCCGGCGTGGTCGCGCACGGGGATGCCAACAACCCCGCGGCCGGCCCGGCCGTGGTGATCTCGTTCCTGATCGCAGGCCTCGCCTCGGCCGCTGCGGCACTCGCCTACGCCGAGTTCGCGGGCATGATTCCCAAGGCCGGCTCGGCCTACACCTACGGCTATGTCGGGCTCGGCGAGATCGCCGGCTGGTTCATCGGCTGGGATCTACTGCTCGAGTACACCGTGATCGTCGCCGTGGTGGCGATCGGCATCTCGGGCTACACCACGGCCTTTCTGAACGGGGTCGGCCTCGAGTTGCCCGCCGGCCTGGCCCATGCCTGGTCGCCCGACACCCCGGACGGTGCGGTCAACGTGCCCGCCATTGCGGTCTGCCTGATCGTGACCTGGATTCTCAGCCGCGGCGCCAAGAGCTTCGGACGCTTCGAACTGGTCGCCGTCGGACTGAAGATCCTGGTCATCGTCGCGATCATCGGGGTCGGCATCTTTCACGTGCAGCCGAGCAACTTCACGCCGTTCATGCCGAACGGTTTCGGGCCGGTACTCGCCGGGTCGGCCACGGTGTTCTTCGCCGTATTCGGCTACGACGCGATGAGCACCGCCGCCGAAGAGGCCGTGGACGGCAAGAAGCACATGCCGAAGGCGATTCTGTTGTCGCTGGCCATCGCCATGGTGCTGTACGTGATGGCCACCCTGGTGCTGACCGGCATGCAGTCCTACGCCGACCTCAACCCCACCAGCGCCTTCGCGTCTGCTTTCGATTCGGTCGGGCTGCCGGCGTTCGCGACCGTCATTTCGGCCTTCGCCGTGGTGTCGATCCTCACCGTGATGCTGACCTTCCTGCTCGGTGTCACCCGGGTCTGGTTCTCGATGAGCCGGGACGGGCTGCTGCCCGGCTGGTTCGCCAAGGTGGACACCAAGCGCGGGGTGCCGCAGCGGGTCACCTGGATCGCGGGCCTCGCCTCGACCGTGCTCGCCGGGGTGTTGCCGATCCGCCTGGTGGCCGACCTGGCCAACATCGGCATCCTGGCTGCCTTCGTGGTGGTCTGTGCGGCCGTGATCGTGATGCGCCGTACCCGTCCGGACGCGCATCGCACGTTCCGCATTCCGTTCATGCCCGTCGTACCCCTGGTCGGCCTGGTCGCCTCGGCGATGTTGATGCTGCAGCTGCACTGGCAGACCTGGTTGCGCTTCGCGATCTGGTTGATCATCGGCATGATCATCTACTGGTTCTACGGCCGCAAGCACTCCCTGCTCAACCCCGACAGCCCCCGGCACCGCGAGGCGGCGGCGACCCCTGCCGCCGACTGAGCGTCCCCCGCACGCCTGCCGCGGTGGGGGCGCTTCGGCTGCCTTCGCTCCGTTGGGGCGCGCTCAACAATGTGGGGCCCGCGTAGGTGCGCGAGCCCCACCTGGTCCGGCGAGCCCGATCGCACGCCTTCGGCCGCTGCCGACGGTGGGCTAATCGGGGCTAATCGGGTTGTCAGGTTTCGCCTCCGGCGGCCTGGCGCTTGTGCTACGACGGTGGCAGTACAACGACGTACTGACTCATCAGAGAGGCATCACCACGTGCAGACGTATCAGCAGTTCATCAACGGCTCGCTCGTCGACTCCCACTCAACCGATTGGCTCGAGGTCGAGAACCCCTACACCAACGAGATCATCGCCCGTGCACCCAAGGGCGACGCCGAGGACGCCAATCGCGCGGTCGAGGCGGCCAAGGCCGCGCAGCCGGCGTGGGCGAAGTGGGCGCCGGTGGCTCGCGCGGCCTACCTCAAGCAGTTCGCCGAGTTGATCCGGGCGAACCGGGTGGAACTCGCCACCACCCTGGCCAAGGAACAGGCCAAGATCATGCCGCTGGCCCAGGTCGAGATCGACGTCACCGCCGAGTACTTCGACTACTACGCCGGCTGGGCCCGCATCTACGAGGGTGAGATCATCAACTCCGACGATCCCCGCGAGAACATCCTGCTGTTCCAGAAACCGATCGGCGTGGTGGCCGGCATCTGCCCGTGGAACTTCCCCTTCTTCGTGATGGCCCGCAAGGTGGCCCCCGCGTTGCTGACCGGCTGCTCGATCGTGCTGAAGCCCTCCAGCAACACCCCGGCCACGACCTTCGAGTTCGCGAAGCTGGTCGCCGGGCTCGACCTGCCCGCGGGCGTGCTGAACTTCGTCTCCGGCGGTGGCGCCACCCTCGGCGACGCGCTGGTGAAGCATCCCGACGTCGACATGGTCTCGCTCACCGGTTCGGTGGAGGCAGGCGTCCAGATCATGCACAACGCGGCCGACAAGATCATGAAGACCTCACTCGAACTGGGCGGCAAGGCCCCCGCGATCGTCTTTCCGGACGCCGACATCGACCTCGCGGTCAAGGGCGTCACCGACTCCCGGCTGATCTACTCGGGACAGGTGTGCAACTGCTGCGAGCGGGTCTACGTGCACGCCGACGTCTACGACGAGTTCGTCGCCAAGCTGAAGGTCGCTTTCGAGGAGTCCGCCGTGGGTGATCCCTTCGCGGACCCGACACCGGCCTACAGCTCCCAGATCGACAAGGCGCAACTGGAGAAGATCGACGGCATGGTGCAGCGCGCGGTGGCCGCGGGCGCCGAGGTGCTCACCGGCGGCAAGCCGACCTGGGCACCGGCTACTTCTACTCCCCCACCCTGATCACCGGGGCGGCGCAGGACTCCGAGATCGTGCAGAAGGAGGTCTTCGGGCCGGTGCTGCCGATCGTGAATTGGGACGACTACGACCAGGTCATCGCCGACGCCAACGACATCGAGTACGGGCTGACGTCCTCGATCTTCACCACCAACGTGAACACGGTGATGCAGGCCATCAAGGACCTCAACTTCGGCGAGACCTACGTCAACCGCGAGCACTTCGAGGGCATCCAGGGCTTCCACGCCGGCTGGCGCAAGTCCGGGATCGGCGGCGCGGACGGCAAGCACGGCCTGCAGGAGTACTTGCAGTCGCAGGTGGTGTACGTCCGCTACTGAGGCACTGCAGACAACAGTGAGGCGGGCCCGTGGCCGCGCGTCCCGATGATCTCGGCTCGCTCGACCACGGTCTCGCCGCCTCCACCTGGACGGATCGCTACAGGCGGTGGAAGAGCCGCAGGGCCTGACCGGGGAACGGCTTGAACCCATGGCGGACGTAGAACGCTGCCGCACCCTCGTCGAGGGCGTCGACAATGAGGGCGCGCAGCCCGATGCGCTCGGCCGCCGTGATGGCGTTGTGGACGGCGTCATGCAGCACAGAGGTGCCCAGCCGGGCGCCGTGGAACTGCTGGTCGACCGCGAGCCGGCCCAGCAGCACCGCCGGGACAGGGTCGGGCGCGTTTCGGGACAGCGCGCCCGGCGCGCTCGACCTCACCACCGAGAACGCCGAGAGGCTGTAGTAGCCGGCGACCCGCCCGGTGGACGTGTCGACGGTGACGTAGGTGCGGGCGTCGCGTTCCCGCTCGGAACGCAACGCCCGCCGCACCAGCCACCCGTTCAGTTCTGCGCGGCCACAGTCGAAGCCGGCAATGTCATCGTCTGGGCGCAGCGGTCGCGGTGGGGTTAAGCTCACCGTTCCCACACCGGGGCCATGGCCTTCAACTCGGTCCACGCCTGGTCGTCAGGCGAGTCCAGGGCCGCGACGAACATCTCCCATTCCTGGGCGTCGAGCACCATCGATCGGGAGCGGGCGACAACGTTCGAGGCCGCGTCCACAAGTTCGGAGATCGCGAACCCGGCCAGCGTGCTGCCACTGAGCTCGGCAGCCTGCTCGATCAGTTGCTTCTGCGGTTCGGTGAGGCGCAAGTCGAGTCGCGCCGACTTCTCAGCCATGGCCCCAATTGTACGGTAGAACACCGCACGGGCAAGATGTGCGATCGCGATAGTGCCACCTACCCGCCAGTATCCCACGAACGACGGGGCACAACCCCGGCGACAGACACGACGGCTTGGCCAGGCAACTCTTCTGAGGGGGGTCCCCAGGGACCAGGGTGCGCTCGCGGACAGCCGCGCAAAGACCAGGACAATGCCGTGCTGGCGGACTCAGGACAGCGCCCAATCGATGTCCGAAACCCGCTAATGGGCCGACCTGAGAGGAACCTTACGTGCACGTGGAGTGCACGAGAGGCTGGCTACGGTTCCGTAACCAGCCTCTGTCAAGGTAATAGACCCGTCGGGCTGACAGGATTTGAA
>DAOSUG010000246.1:0-4249 GCA_035378545.1 Micropruina sp.
CGAAGTGCAGATGGCACCCGGTCGACAGCCCGGTGGTGCCCGACAGTGCGATGCCCTGGCCGGTCTCGACCTTCTGTCCGACGGTCACCCCGATGCGCGACAGGTGCGCGTACTTGGTGAGTGTCGGCTTGCCCTGGTAGACGCCCAGGTCGATCACCACCAGGTTGCCGTAGCCGCCGTTGCGGCCGGCCTGCACGACTGTGCCCCGGTAGGCCGCAACCACCGGCGTGCCGCACGCCGCGTGCATGTCAACGCCGTTGTGCATGCGCCAGTAGTGCAGGATCGGGTGGAACCGCATGCCGAAACCGCCCGTGATCGCACCCGGCACGGGCGACACGAACTGGCTGCCGTTCGGGGTGACCGAGGCGCGGGGCGGCGGTGCCGCCAACGTGTCGTCGGTGTCATCGGCATCGACGGCGTCACGCTGCGCCGAGCGGTCGTACAGCGGCTGCTGACCGGGTGCGGGCGAGAACCGCGGGTCGGTGGGCACCCAGCTGATGCTCGGCTCGGGGGTGCCGGCCACCGACGATGAGGCATTGAGCGCCGCGGTGGTGGCCGACGAGGCCGTCAGCACCGGAGCCAGCATCACCGCGATAGCGATCGCGGCACCGTTGAGCACCCACGAACTGCGCGCAATGGGGGCGCGGGCCGCCCGCTTGCCGCGGCCGTGTCCTGGTGCCGGGCCGGCGTTCACTCGTCGCGGCGCAGCCTCGGGCTCAGGATCGGCCCACCGCCGTCCACCATCGTGCAGGGCACCGGCGGTCTGTGCGGGCCGGTCGAGGGGTACGGGGTCAACGCTCGCACCGCGGCGCGGCCGGGACGCACGGATGCGCTCGCGCCAGAGCCGGAACCCGGTGGACGCCGGTTCTGGCCGCTCGTGCCGCGGTGGTGTCGCCATCGGCATCCTTACCTCACGTGTGAACTCGCGAATGGTAGCAAGCATGAGCCCGGATACCACCGGTGCGATACCATTTCTGAGGCTTTCTCATTCAGTATTAGGGCAGCTCCCAGGTATGGACCGGCCTATTCGCGTGCATGCATTCCGCGTAGGCGGCCACCATTCGCCGCAGCGCCTCGGGCCGAGACATTCCAGCGGCCTCGAAACGCTGCACGGCATTGGCCTGCCACTCGGCACCGTTCATGCCGGTCTTGCACCGGCCCTCCACCACACCGAGCAGCCGGTCACGCACGGCGGGGTCGACACCCCACGCGTCCAGGCCCTCGTGGGCCAGCGGCAGCAGGTGGCGCAGGATCAGCTCGCTGGCGGGCAGCTCACCCACTCCGGGCCAGAACAGGTCGGCATCGACGCCCTGCCGGGCACCCTCCAGAAAGTTCGCGTGGGCGGTCGAGAACGCCATCCGGCTCCAGACCGGACGATCCTCGAAGGCGAGCATGCGCAGCGTCCCGTAGTAGAAAGCGGCGTTGGCAAGGGTGTCCACGACGCTCGGTCCGGCAGGCAGCACGCGGTTCTCGAGGCGCAGGTGCGGCTGCCCGCCGGCGACGTCGTAGATCGGACGGTTCCAGCGGTAGATAGTGCCGTTGTGCAGCCGCATCTCGCTGAGTTGCGGCGCGCCCCCGGCGTCCAGCACCTGTTGCGGATCCTCGTCGTCCAGTTCGGGCAACAGGGCCGGGAACCAGCGGGCGTTCTCTTCGAACAGGTCGAAGATCGAGGTGATCCACCGCTCGCCGAACCACACCCGCGGCCGCACGCCCTGGTTGGCGTACTCGATCGGACGGGTGTCGGTCGCTTGCGCGAACAACACGATGCGGGTTTCGGCCCACAAGCGACTACCCATCAGGAAAGGTGAATTCGCGGCCAGGGCCAATTGCGGCCCGGCCAGCACCTGCGCCGCATTCCAATGGTTGGCGAATTCTTCTGGGCGCACCTGCAGATGCAGTTGCATCGACGTGCACGCGGCCTCGGGTGCGACCGAATCGATGTAGCAGGTCAGGGTTTCGCCCGTGGTGCCCTCGATATCGATCGAGATGTCTTCACCACGCGCGGCCAGGACCGCATCGTTGATCGCCGCGTACCGAACGTTGTCGCTCATCCAGGCGCCCTGGAAGGTCTCCATCGTCACGGTAGGCAGAATGCCGGTCATGACGATGTGGGTGCCCACCTCGGACGAGCGTTGCTCGGCCGCGTTCATCGAGGCTCGCAGGGCCTGCTCCTGATCGGCCAGTGCCGCGCCCGAGAGGCGTCCGGGCGGCACGTTGAACTCGATGTTGAAGCGGCCCAACTCGGTTTGATACTCGGGATCGGCGATGGCGGCGAGCACGTCGGCGTTGTCCATGGCCGGGCGCTGGTCGGCGTCGACCAGGTTGAGCTCGATCTCCATGCCGACCAGCGGCTCGTCGAACTCGAAGCTGTGCGCGGAGAGCATCTGCTCGAAGACGTCCAAGCAGCGCTGCACCTTCTCCCGGTAACGCTGGCGCTGCTCGCGGGTGTACGTTCGCGCGGCGATGTCACGGCCCATGGCGGGGAGTATGGCGCACGGCGCCAGTGGATGCACGAGTACGGGGCCTCGAACGTGCCGACATCGTCATGGCGCGGCTCTGGCTCTGGTGCGAAGCCGCTGCGGGCGCTATCTTTGTTCGATATTATGAACGCTGTTCTTTAGAGCGAATGGAGCGGGCATTGTCGCCTGTACGCGGAGGAACCGACGTCACGCCACCCGGCGCGGCACCGGCGGTCAGCCGGGGCATCGCCGTGCTGGACGCCCTGGCCGGAAGCGAGAACGGGTCGATGACGCTGTCCGACCTCAGCCGCGCCCTCGGGGTGCCCAAATCGTCCACCAGCGCCATTTGTACCGCACTCGAACTCGGGGGCATGGTGCGCCGCGACGACCTCGGCTATTCCCTCGGACGCAAGCTGGTCGAACTCGGGGGTGCATATCTCGCGCGGCTCGACCAGGTCAGCGAGTTCCATCGCGCCTGCCTCGAGTCGACCGTCTTTCGCGCCGAGACCCTGCGCCTCTCAACGGCGGCCGGCATCGACTGCCTGTGCCTGGCCCGCTACGAGGGGCACCCCGCGATCCGGCTCACCACCAACATCGGCGATCGGCTGCCGGCCTCGTCATGTGCGCAGGGCAAGGCGCTGCTCGCGCGGCTGGACGACTCCGAGATCGAACGGCTCTATCACGGCATCGACGAACTGCCGCGACTGACCAGCCGGTCACGGCGCAGCGTGCCCAGGCTGCTGAAGGACATCCGGCTGGCCCGGGCCAGGGGGTACGCGATCGACGAGGAGGAATCCGCCGACAGCGTGATGGGCCTGGCCGTGGTGGTGCCGACCCGCGGCGTGCGGGCCCCGATCCTCGCGATCAGCGTGACCAAGCACAAGTCGGATTGGAACGAGCCGACCCGCGAACGGCTGGTCGACGAGCTGAAACGCGTGGCGACGATGCTCGGCAACCCGATGGCAACCGGATAGGACGTCGCTCGCAGTTCCCGCCGTCCCGGTCTCCGTCGTGCTGCTGTCCGGGCCCCATGTTGTGCCGCCGGTGCGTTTCGCTCCACCACCCTCGCGTCCACACGCCCGAGATCCACACAGTGCTCATGTAGAGCTGTGAAACGGACGATCCCCCACCTTTCGCGTGCACCACCCCTGTGATACACGCCGCCGCACAGGCAGTCACGTCGCAGACACACCCCGGCCCCCGAGCGTCCGCCTTGCCGCCAAAGGTCAGTTGGTCGCAGAGTCTCGGTTGTTCGGTCTATTGACCATCGTTCGATCTATGGTGCATACTGATCGCAGCCTCACAGAGAACAAAGGAGTCTCGATGTCTGAGTCACACGCCATACACGGCACCAGCAATGAGCACGAGGTCGTCGACCCCGTCCAACTTCGCCGCGCCACCCTCGCCTCGTCGGTGGGCTCGGCCCTGGAGTACTACGACTTCTATATCTACGGTCTCGCCAGCGCCTTGATCTTCGGCGAGCTCTTCTTCAAGCCGCTCGGTGCCGCCGGTGCGCTGATCGCGGCCTTCGGCACCTACGCGGTCGGCTTCGCCGCTCGTCCCGTCGGCGGCCTGGTTTTCGGCCACCTCGGCGACAAGCTCGGCCGCAAGCTGATCCTGATCATCACGATCGCGCTGATGGGTGGCTCGTCGATGCTGATCGGCCTGCTGCCCACCTATGACCAGGTCGGCATGTGGGGCGCCATTCTGCTGATCCTTCTGCGCATCGCGCAGGGCCTGGGCGCCGGTGCCGAACAGGCCGGTGCCACCGTACTGATCTCGGAGTTCGC
>DAOSUG010000247.1:0-4200 GCA_035378545.1 Micropruina sp.
CACGACAGTTACCACGTCGCGACGCTCGACAATGACGCGGAGTTGGTCTTCGACGAGTCGGTGACGTTCATCCGCCGGGTGGCCGGCGAGGGCTGAGTACGTCCGCCGACTCCGACGCCACCGGGCGTGGTCGCAGCCCGAACGAGTACGGGTTCGACAGCCAGGCTCGAACGCGCCCAGGAGCTGTGGACGGTTCCGTGAGCAGGAGCTGGGGACGGTTCGTGCCCAGCTCCTACTCAGCGGCTCGTTACTGCTTGTTCTCGGCGGCGGCGACGACCGGGTCGTCCTTGGGGTCGCTGACCGGCGGGATCGGCTCGACCGGCACGTCCGATCGGGACGCCGCGGCCCCCTCGTCAGGGACCGTGGAGCCTTGGTCAGGGTCTGCGACCGTGGGCGAGCCTTGGCCAGAGTGTGCGACCGTGGGCGAGCCTTGGTCAGGGTCTGCGACCGTGGACGAGCCTTGGTCGGAGTCCGCGGCAGGGGCCGAGGTGTCATGGATCGCAGCGGGGTCGACCTGCGTGGCGTCGATGACGGGGGTGTCGTCGATCACCAGGCCGCCCTCGTTGTCCTCCTCGACGTTCTCGGGTGCCGGGGTCAGATCCTCATCGTCGCGAGGAATGTACTGCGGAATGGTCGGTTGGCTGCTCATCGGTGCCTCCTTGCAGTGAGAGTCCCGATTCTTGCCCCGCGTCCACCCCGTGGCAATCCCCTTTGTGGGTGGACTCGTGCGCGACCCGGCACCACTCACAACGCGATCAGCTGCACGTCCAGCACACTCTCGTGGGCGCCGATTGCTGCCATCGTTTCTGGCGACACCGTGCCCTCGAGATTGATCCGGGCCACGGCAGCCTCGCCGCCGGAGAAGACCACGTTCTCCATCTCTTGCACGTTGAGCCCGGCGTCGCTGATCGCGTCGAGGGCCGCCGCGAGCACGCCCGGCCGGTCGAGGTGTCGGATCACCAGGGTGGACGTGGCCGGCGTGGCCTCGGCCAGGTTCACCACGTTCGGCACCCGTCCGGTTTCGGCGAAGACCGTGACGATGCGCACCGCCTCGTCGGCGATCGCGCGTTGCGCCTGATCGGTGGACGCGCCGATGTGATGGGTGCCGTACACCCCGGGCAGGTCGACGATGGCCGGGTGGAACTCGCCGCTGCCGCCGCCGGGTTCGTTGGCGAAGACGTCCAGGCCGACCCGGACGCCCTTGTCGCGCACCGCGTCGGCGAGCGAAGCCTCATCGATCACCTCACCGCGGGAGGTGTTGATGAAGTAGGCACCCTCGCGCAGTTTGGCGAAGAACTCGGCACCCAGCAGCCCCCGGGTGTCATCGTTGAGGGCCAGGTGCACGCTGACCATGTCTGCGGCGCGGGCCACGTCCGTGATGGAGTCGAGCCGCGTGATGCCGAGTTCGGCGGCGCGCTCGTCGGTCAGGCTGCGACTCCAGGCCACCACCGGCATGCCGAATGCCTGCGCCCGCGGCACCATGGCCGACCCGATGCCGCCCAGGCCGATCAGGCCCAGGGTGCGTCCGTACAGGCCCTTCGCCTTGCCGTACTCGCTCTTGTTCCACACCCCGGCGCGCAGGTCGGCGACGTTGTCCGCGATCCGACGGTCGAGCGCGGCGATCAGCGCGAACGCCAACTCGGCCACCGCGATGGAGTTCTTGCCGGGACAGTTCGACACGTAGATGCCGCGCCTGGACGCCGCCGCCACGTCGATGGTGTTGTAGCCGGCCCCGGCCCGCACCACGAGCTTCAGCGGCGCGGCCGCCAGCACCGCCTCCGGCACCTTGGTGCTGCGCACGATCAACACATCAGGGGCCAGGTCGGCGACCCGGGCGACCAGTGCGTTATCCTTCAAACCCGGCTCGTGCACGACCTCGCATTCCTTGGCCCGCAGGGCCTTCAGACCCGAGGATTCAAAACTGTCGGCCACCAGTACGCGCATGCAGTCAACTTACTGGTGTCGCGCCTTCGACGATGCTCCTCGTGACGAGGTACCGGTTGAGCGAGCCGAGGCCCCAGCTCGCCGGGGTCTCGACGGGCGCGACCAGCTGGTTCAGCTCGGGTGAGGCCCACCTGGCGTGACGGAAGTGGCACGGGTGTGCTTTTGCATCATTTAGGATGCCAATAGGACACCCCCGAAGAAGGACCGTTGGACAAGAAGGCAATTGACGCCACGTCCCGCAGATTGCGCGAGTTGTTGCTCGACAAGCAATATGCGGATCGTTGGCGACCCTATGTCGGGCGCCGGCAGGCGCACGCTCTGCATCAGAGCAGCATCTGCCACGTGATCGCCGACTATCTGGTCGATAACCAGCTTCAGCCCGATGACGACGACCTGGCTCGCAAGCTGAAGGACCGGGTGCACCGCGCTCTCGCCGGCCAGTCGCTCAGCCTCGGCACCCTGCGCTGGTTCATCGAAGCCTTCGAGATGACACCGCACGACACCGCGGACCTGTTGGCGCTCGCCGGGCCGAAGGCCCCCAACTGCACGGTGATCGGCGGTTCTGTGGTCGGCCGGGGAACCCTGCCGCAGCGGCACCATCACACCGTGTCCCTGCACGAATGGCACCGGGTGGGACCAGACGGCCTACCGGAATCGCACCGCACCGTGCATGTGATTCGGGCCAACGACCGCCTGGAGCGCTACCCCTACATCTTCGACACCGACGCGGCCAGCGTGCGCGTCGTCCAGGGTGGACGGGCCGGCCAACCCTACGCCCTCGACAACGGCCTCTACGCCGTCGACATCGTGCTCACCCGGCCGCTCTCGCCGGGCGAAACCGCGTCCATGGAATACGAAACCACCTTCTGGTACCGCACCCCGCCGCCGCCGGAGTTCCGGCGGGCCAGCAGCGGCCGGATCGACAACATCGACCTGCGGGTGCAGTTTCATCACCTGCGGCTGCCCGTGCAGGTGTGGTGGAGCGAGTGGCCGGCCCTGGACGCTGCGCCGGCGTTGAACGAGCCGCTCAGGCTCAATGCCGACAAGAGCGTGCACCGCTACCTGGACTCGGTGGAGAACACGGTGGTGGGTTTCCGCTGGGAGATAGCGCAGCATCGACGCCGCCCGAACGCGGTGGTCGCCGGGCGCCTGTTTCCCTGACCGGGCGTTGAGTGCCGGACGAAGGAGAACCTGGGCCTGGGGCTCAGCCGGTGATCAGACTCGCCAGTAACATCAGGGCCGCAACGGTGGTGGCAACCGCCAGGGCGACGACGCGAACCAGCGAGTGACCGGGGGTGGGTAGCACGCTCATGCCCTCATTAACGGCCCGCGGCGCCACAACGTTGCGCTCGACACGGTCATTTCTCACCAGTTGGCCCGATTTCACCCTTAAGGTTGCTCGCGCCGATGCTTGAGACGATTCACAGCCATTGCCCCCGCAACAAGCGCTCGACTTCAACAGCAGGAAACTCTTTTGCGGGATCACTGCCAGGATTGAGCAACACGTAAAGCCGGTTCACCGCCGCCCACTCGAACAACGGCCGCACCCGCTCAGAGCGCACCTGCCAGTCGGCGGACGGCAGCATGAGCTCGGCGGCGAAGGTGTCGTATCGCGCCGGATGGGTGAAAACGCACACCCCGGCGGTGCCGGCCGGCGACAGCACCAGAGGCTGAAAACCGTGCGGCTCGCGTCGTCCGAGCACCCCCACCACCGCGCTCATCAACTCACGCACGAAGGCGGTGTAGGCGCGGGCGTCGGTCGGGCGCCCATAGGCCTGGACCAGCAACGTCTCCAGCGGAGTCTGTGGCGCGAACAGCATGATTACAGTTTGCCGAGCACGGTGTCGGGCCGGTCCTGCAGCGCGACCTCGATGCGTTGCAAATAGTGCTGCGGCATGTCGGGCAGCCCGTCGACGGAGAAGAATCGCGCGTCGGTCGCCTCCCCGTCACCCGGACGCGGCTCGCCCGCGACCCAGCGGCAGCGAAACGTGTGGTCGATGTACTGCGTGACGTCCCCGTTGGGGTAGCTGACCGGGTCGGTGACGTTCAGCCAGGCCAGCCGCTGCACCTCCACCTCGACGCAGGCCTCTTCGGCCGCCTCGCGCACGGCGGTCATGTGCGGGTCCTCGCCCGGATCGACGATGCCGGCGATCGGCGACCAGTTGCCGTCGTCCGACCGCTTCACCAGCAGCACCTCGTCACCGTGCGGCCCCGGCCGCACGATCACGGCTGTCGCTCCCGACAGCCAGAGCATCT
>DAOSUG010000248.1:0-4178 GCA_035378545.1 Micropruina sp.
GAGCGGGCGTACTGGGTGCGCCGCAGCGCGGTCAGGGTTATGCGACACGCCCTAGGTGCACACCGGTCGTCCGGCGAACGTGGCTCACGTCGGCGCCCACTCTGAGCCGGTCCGCCCGGCCCGCCCAGCCCCCGCCCAACTATCTCGGGCCTGCGAAGATTCGCAGGCCCGAGATAGTTAGGCGGGGGCTCGGGGCTCAGGCGTTGCCGGGGTCGGGGCGGACCCAGGCCGGCGGCTGATAGCTGACATCGACACCCGAGGCGTTCAGCTTCTCGCTGATGCGTTGCAGTTCTGCCTCGCTGGGCAACTCGTCGGTGACGCGCAGAAACTCCGCCCCGAGATCGACCCGCTCGGCCGGTATCAGGCCGTCACGGACGATGCGCTGCGCGAGTTCGTCGATCTCGTCCGGGCTCAGCCTGCGTCGGAGCACCGCCAGTAGCGGGACGTAGTCCGCCTCGGGGATGCCCTGCGGGTAGCCCCCCTTGAGCCAGTTGACGATGCGCTCGATCCGCGACAGCACTGCTCGGCCTCAACCCTCCTGGCTCGTCGCCGCAGTGGCGGTTGCCGGGTGCTCCAGCGGCCAGCCGCCCTGGGCCAATCGGCTCGCGACGCGCCGAACGTCGGCCTCGGAGGGTTCCTCCAGGGCCGTTTGCCTGATCAGATCCCTGATCTGTTCGTCGCTGGTGGACGAACCACGCTCTTCACGAAGCCGCAACGCCAGCTGCTCCACCTCGTCGGTGGTCAGCGAACGCTGCAGAACGCCCAGCAGAGCCACGTAATCGTGCTGCGGGACGCCTTCGGGGTAGCCGGCGCGCAGCCAGTGCAGAATCCGCTCGAACGGGCTCTTGTGGTCTGACATCGTGTGCGCCGCTCTCACTTCTTGATGAACGTCGGGAAAATGTGGTCGAACGATACCTTATAGCCGAACCCCGACGACACGATGATGGCGAGTCCGACGGCGATCACGGCCAGCACGAGTGCGAACACGACCCAGGCCAGAACCTTCATGGCGGGCTTGCCTGCCACACCGCTGACTTCGGCCGAGCCGCCCTCGCCTGCGGCGAGCGCGCGAATACCGAAGGCGAACAGGGCGGGCAGGCCGGCGCCGACGAGAACAGAGACGGCCACGACCTGGCCGATCGCATTTCCGAAAAGCTGAAACATGTCGTTGCCTTCCTCAGGCCTTGATGGCGGCGGTCTCGGGGGCGACGGAGGCGCCCGGCGTGGCGTCGGGATGCCATTCGTCGTTGACGTTGTTGGCATCCACCGCCGTCTTGCGTGAGTGCATGATCATCCAGCCGGCCAGGCCGAGCAGGATCGCGAACACCAAAAGTGGCCCGGCGTACCCGCCGATGCCGTTGCCGAGCCAGAAGCACAGGGCGCCCACGATGCCGGCGGCAGGCAGGGTGATGAACCACGCCAGCACCATGCGCATCGCCACACCCCAACGCACGGCCGCGCCCTTCTTGCCCAGGCCGGAGCCCAGAATCGAGCCGGTCGCGACGTGGGTGGTCGACAGTGCGAAACCCAGATGGCTCGAGGTCAGGATCACGGCGGCGGACGATGCCTCGGCAGCCATGCCCTGCGGCGAACTGATCTCGACCAGGCCCTTGCCGAGGGTACGGATGATGCGCCAGCCGCCGGTGTAGGTGCCGGCCGCGATGGCGAAGGCACAGGCGAACTTGACCCACAACGGCACGCTGGTGGTGTCGGTCTGCACGCCGTACGCGATCAGGGCGAGTGTGATCACGCCCATCGTCTTCTGGGCGTCGTTGGTGCCGTGGGCCAGCGAGACCAGCGAGGCGGTCCCGATCTGGCCCCAGCGAAAGCCGGTCTCGGCATAACGCTCGGCCACCCCGTTGGTGATCTTGAACACCAGCCAGGTGCCGATCGTGGCGACCAGGGCCGCGACCACCGGCGAAGCGAACGCCGGCAGGATCACCTTGCCCAGCACCCCGTCCAGCTTGGTGCCGTCACCCATCCAGTTGACCCCGCCCAGGCCGAGGGCCGCGGCGGTGGCGCCGATCAGGCCGCCGAAGAGGGCGTGGGAACTGCTGGACGGCAGCCCGAGCAGCCAGGTGACGAGGTTCCACAGAATGCCACCGATGAGTCCACAAAAGACGATCATCAGCAGTTCGTGGCCGTTGTTGACGAGCAGTTCGGGGTTGGGTGCACCGCTGGAGTTCTGCAGTTTCACCACGGCGTTGGTGACGGTGAGCGCCACCTCGACCGACAGGAAGGCACCGACCAGGTTGAGGATCGCGGACAGCCCCACCGCAACCTTGGGTTTGAGCGCGCCGGTGGCGATCGAGGTCGCCATCGCGTTGCCCGTGTCGTGAAAGCCATTGGTGAAATCGAAGGCAATGGCTGTGCCGATCACGAGGATCAGCAGCAACAGTTCTAGGTTCACCCTCGAAGGGTGGGCTTTCGGAGTGAACAGATGGTCCGCACAAGGTGAACAGACGGTGACCGCCATGCAGCAGTCAGCCGAATCTTTGGGCGCCTCTCAGGATCGCACCACAGCTCGGTCAAGCGAAGCTGAGTAGGTACGGGTGGCGGCTTCTGATCCGAGCCCAGAACGGTACGAGTACGGAGATCACGTCGAAGATCAGCTGAGTGTGGGACTGTTCCTCACGTGGTTGACGGCCGCCCCCTCCCAACCCAACCGCCTCCCTGACACGTGGCTGCCTGACACGTAGCTGCCTACGCGCAGGCAGTCACTCGTCACCGAGGCAGTCACGTCGAACTGGCAGATCGCGCGCTGAGTCCAACACCGTGCTTGAAAAGGCGCAACGGGCGCCCGTCCCTTATGGGGACGGACGCCCGTTTCTCGTGCGTCCCGGGGTGGCGGGACGCAGGCTCACTCAGCGGGCGGCAGTGCCCTCGACGTAGTCGTCGTCGTGGCTCTTCACCCAGGCCATCAGGCCGCGCAGTTCGCGTCCGGTGGCCTCGATCGGGTGCGCTTCGCCCTCGGCGCGCAGCTTGGCGAACTCGGGCGCGCCGGCGTCCTGGTCGTCGATGAACCGCTTCGCGAACGCCCCGGACTGGACGTCGGCCAGCACGTCCTGCATGTTCTTCTTCACCGCGGCGTCGATCACCCGCGGACCCGACACGTAGTCGCCGAACTCGGCGGTGTCCGAGACCGACCAGCGCTGCTTGGCGATGCCGCCCTCGTACATCAGGTCGACGATCAGCTTCAGTTCGTGCAGGCACTCGAAGTAGGCCACCTCTGGCTGGTAGCCGGCCTCGGTCAGCACCTCGAAGCCGGTCTGCACCAGCTTGGAGACACCACCGCACAGCACCGCCTGCTCGCCGAACAGGTCGGTCTCGGTCTCTTCGGTGAAGGTGGTCTTGATGCCGCCGGCTCGCAGTCCGCCGATCGCCTTGGCGTAGCTGAGCGCCAGCGGCCAGGCCTGGCCGGAGGCGTCCACCTCGACGGCGACGATCACCGGCACGCCGCGACCCTCGGAGTACTCCCGGCGCACCAGGTGCCCGGGCCCCTTGGGGGCGACCATGCAGACGTCCACGCCGGCGGGAGCGGTGATGTAGCCGAAGCGGATGTTGAAGCCGTGGGCGAAGAACAGCGCGTCGCCCTCTTGCAGGTTGGGCGCGATGTCTTCGGCGTAGATGGTGCGCTGGAACTGGTCGGGCGCCAGGATCATGACCACGTCGGCCTCGGCGGCGGCGTCCGCCACCGACAGCACCCGCAGCCCCTCGGCCTCGGCCTTGGCCGCCGACTTCGAGCCCGGACGCAGCCCCACCCGCACGTCGACGCCGGAGTCGCGCAGCGACAATGCGTGCGCGTGGCCCTGCGAGCCGTAGCCGATCACCGCGACCACCCGGTTCTGAATGATCGAAAGGTCCGCGTCGTCGTCGTAGAACATCTCTGCCATAACTTCTTCCTTACCTAGTTGTTTCGCACAGGTGTGCGGACTCTGTCTGTCTTGGCCCGGTCGGTCAGCGACTTGCTGCCCCGGCCCAGCGCCACCAGCCCGGACTGGACGAGCTCGCGCACGCCGTAGGGTCGCAGCATCTCGAGCAGTGCCTCCAGCTTGTCGGGCGATCCGGTGGCCTCGATGGTCAACGAGTCGTTCTGCACGTCCACGGTCTTGCCCCGGAACAACTGGACGATCTCGATGATCTGGCTGCGCGTGCTGGGGTCGGCCTTCAGCTTGATC
>DAOSUG010000249.1:0-4174 GCA_035378545.1 Micropruina sp.
ACCGCGAGAGGGCCCGCACCAGCTCGCCCACGTTGCCGCCAGCGATAATCGCTTCGACCAGCGCGTCGACGTCGACGCCGCCGGAGGACAGCAGATCGATGAGCGACGCCTGCGGGCTCGTGCTGTCGACAAGGCGATAGCGGCCGGTCGCGCCCACCTCGACCTGTAGGAACGCCAGGAGGCGGTCCACCTCGTCGCCTTCGCACGCCCACGTCCTGGTTGGCTCGTCGAAGGCAAATCCGTTGCCGTCAGTTCGACGCGCCGCAGTGCGGAAGCGCAGCTCGCGCTTCTTGACCTCGCGGGTGCTCGTATCTCCGTACTCAGACATGGTCACGGTCTTCGCCACCTGCGGCCCGTCCTTGAGCATCGCGCCGCGGAAGCCGAGTTGCCCGACCCCTCGAGGTTGCCGCTCCACCCAGATGCGGAACTCATCGTCGTTCAGTGTCACGTCTCCTCGATCTCAAACCTTCACAGCGGAAGTCGGAATGTGATGGGGCGCCCCCCGCAGGAAGGTGATGTAGCCACCCTCGCCCACGTCCACCTAGTGCCCGGGTCCCTTCGGCTGGTTTCGGGCGATGTCTGAGCGGCCTGCGGGAGGAGTTCGGCCGCCGAACAGGATTCCAACGCCTTCCGCGCGTCTGACGTTGTTACTCGACCGACTGCACACCACAGCCGATCGCAGCCCGCTCCTGCCGGCCATCCACGCGGGCCGCTCTGGGTCACGCCGACAATCCGGGGCGGACCCAGCACGGTGAGACACGATCGCCGGTTCACCGCTGCTGCGCTAGTCATGCCGACGGCGCCGTCCCAGCGAGGGATGGCCCGAGGTGCCCAAAGATGGCACAATGAGAAGTGCCCGTTGCGCTGAGCTTCGGGAAGTGAGCCCGAGACCCGGCCGGACGACCGTGGCGCTCGGGCTTCGCGCATTTTCCACCCCGTCAGACCTGCTGGACGTCGGCGACGGCGGGCTCGATGCGTCGCCGCCAGTCGCCGCCCTTTGCCCAGCACCAGGCGATCGCGTCGGGAATGGCGAGAAGGTGTTCGCTGGCCGCGCGCCGGTGCTCGTACCGCAGCGAGTCTCGGCAGCCGGCGGCTCGAGTGAACTCGATGAGGTGCTGAGTGTCCCAGCTGAGTAGCGAGTCGTCCTGCTCGAGGACGAGGACGCCGTGACCGTGTTCGGCAGCGTCATTGACGAGGGACTGAAGGCAGGCAGCTCGGCGATCGCGTTCGGTCTTGTACCTCCGACCGGCGTTGTACACCGTCGCCCGAAGTGGACTGGACGTAATGGCCGACGCGATGGACCGGCGACGAGGGTCGCTCTCCGAGTTCATGTGTAGTCGGCGCTGACCGGGAAGGACCAGTTCGCGAAGGACTGCTCGAACGGCATCCAGGTCGCCTGCGATCACGACGCCGGCGACAAGGAGATAGTCGCGCCGCTTCGTCTCGTCGACGAAGACATGAGCGCCGCTCGCTGGGCGAGCAATCACACGAGACCGGGTCACGACTCCTGCTACCGCCTCATCCTTCCGTGTGAGCGAACGGGCCGGCCGCTAGGCGCGAACCGACATCAGTGATCGCTTCCATCATCCTGGGGTTCGCCGGCATCGTCGATGCCATCCTTCTTGGCGCTGCGGTTGCCGCGGATCACCACTCCGGGGTCGTTGAGATCGACAAACAGCACACCGTCGGTGACCTCTACGTCGCGCCTCACCGACTCCGAGGTGTCAATCTCAAACGTCTGACAGAACGAGATCGCCGCCAGAAGCATCGCACCGTTCTTCGATGCACTCTTGCCTCCAACACCACGGAATAGCACGGCGTGACTGACCTCTTCCGGCTTGACTGGACGCACCGCTATCATCTTCCGCGCTGCATTGAAGAGCAGTTCAACACCCTCTGGGCTTCCTAGTGCTTCATATGCGGCTGGGTTGAAGGACATGACACCTCGCCGCTGGAGCGTGACCGTGGGCTTGCGAGACCGTGTGGAAACGCCTTTGACGAAGGTTTCAAATCCTTCTAGGTCGACCATCTCTTGCCGCACCCCTTCTAGCCAGGCCACACCCGCGTGAGTACAAGTGACTGCTGTAAAGGTTACCAGCCAGTCCGCCAATCGCGTCTATCGTCCGACCTGCGCCGCTGCTGACTTAGATCGGGGCGTGGACTCAACGACTCGCCGCCTCGTGATTCTCTCCATCACGAGCTTCGGTCGATGGATCTGCCGCACCCGGAACCCATCAGTCACTCTTGATCCCTGCGGATCGCCATGTCCAACAGCTCGGTGATCCGCCGGTTCAGCTCGACGGCTCGCCGGTCGACCTCGTCGAGTTCGGTGGCCACCCCGGCTAGCTCGGCAATGTCAGCCCGCCGGCGGCCCAGCGCGGCTCGGTGCTGCTCGGGACCATAGCCCGGGCCGGAAGCTGCAACCGGCTGCACCGTCTCGGCGGCCGCCGGCTCTACCGGGTTCACGGGGAGCTCGCGGTGGACGGTGATGATTCCGTCGAGCAGGTCCCGCGCCTGTTGGGATACGGCCAGCCGGGACAGCGGGTGGAGCGGGAACGGTGTCTGTCCCCACTGATTGGGCGAGGCCAGCAACGGACTGTCCGCCTCCCGCCGGGGCACTGGCATCGGCTTGAGGCAAACATGGGCCGAGTCGCCGGTGACTGATTCGACGGCGTCCAGGTGGTCGGCGACCGCCCGGGTGGCGATCTTGGTGACGATGATCCGGTGGGTGGTCAACCAGCGAGCCGCAGCGCAGGGCCCGCACAGCACGGGATCGTCCACGGCCTCGACGGTCCATGTCCGGCCGGGGACGGCGATGGTGGCGACGCCGCCGGTGATGGTGATGTCGCCGGCGTCCAGCCGGGCCAGCTGCTGGTAGGGGATGCGGGCGAGTTGGGACAGCACGAGCAGGCACCGGTCGCGTTGGCCGAACAGGCCGCCGGTCCAGCCACGGCTGGGCAAGACCCGCAGCGCCGCGTCGACCCGGGACCGGATCTCCGACACGATCGGCGCCGGTTCGATGGGTGGCCGCCCGACCGCCTCCCGGACCCGCGGGTCGTCGCCCGGCGCCGGGTGCCCGGCGGCAGCGTGGTGGTGGTCGATGGCGATGACCCGCCGCCGCTGCGTGGCCGGGGCGGCCGGGCAGTCGGCCAGGAACGCCAACACGGTCGCCGGATCGGCGGGCAGTGGCCGGCGCGCGGCGACGTCGCACCAGTCGGCGAACAGCTCCCAGATCATGGCGTAGCTGCGCGCCGTCGACGACGACAGCGCCGACATCTGACCCGGTTCGGTGGGCATCGCCCTACAACCCCAGCTTGGTGACGGCGTTGCCGACCAGCGGGGCGTGCTCCCGGGCGTAGGTCTCCAGGACAGCGTGGGAGCGGTGCCCGGTCTGCCGCATGATCGCGTGCGCGTCGGCGCCCTGCCGGAACGCCTCGGTGACGAACCCGGCCCGCAGCGAGTGCCCGCCCAGGCGTTGAATCTGCGCCGGGGTGTAGCCGGCCTCGTCGGCGCGGCGGCGGATGATCTCCCGGATCGCGTGCCCGGTGACCGGGCCCTGACCGATGCGGCCGGTGCGGTGCACTGTCCGCAGCAGCGGCCGGGACTGGTCGGCGGGTTCCGGCAGCCGGGTGATGCGGCAGACGTGCAACCGGCTCCCCGGATCGTCGCCGACGTCGGCCTCTCCCCCGTCGACGGGGGTGTCCGTCGCGGCCTGCCGACGCAGCACCCGCATCACCGGCCGCCGCTGTTCCCCGGGTGGGGCGGTGTCGGCGGCGTGCAGCAGCTCCCGCCACCGCACCCAGGCGCACGGCGCGCAGGTGGCCGGGTCCCGCCCGTACGGCACCGCCACTGTCCGGCCGTGCGCCTCCTGGTCGGTCTTGGACGTGCGGAGCCGGATGTGCAGGCCGTCGGTGCGGTGCAGAGTCACGTCGGCCAGCGACAGTCCGACCAGTTCGGAGCGGCGGAACGCGCCGGCGAACCCCATCAGCAGCATGCAGGCGTCGCGGCGGGCGGCCACCCCGGCCGGCCACCCGCCGGCGACCAGGGCCAGCCAGTCGACCAGGCCGCGGATGTCGGTCAGCAGCAACGGCGCCCGCCGCGACGGCGGGGTGGCCCGGATCCGGCGGATCCCGGACAGCGCCCGCCGGACCAGTTCCGACCGGCCCGGCGGGTC
>DAOSUG010000250.1:0-4174 GCA_035378545.1 Micropruina sp.
GCGCCGAGCCAGGCCACGCCATCACCCAGCCAGCGGCCAGGAGGCGTCCCGGCCGGCGTCGGCGCATCACCGGCCGCCGGCTCCTCGAGCGGACCGGCCGGTCCCGGGCCGCAGCCGGAGACCTCGAGTGCAACGGCGGCACCAGCAGGGGGAGCAGCGACGTCGGTCGGTGCCGGCAGCAGCGGCGCCGCCCCGGCGAACGGCGACACACCCGGCGCGGCCGTCACCTCCACCGCCGTCAGCGGTGCCGCCGCAGCGGCGGCGCCGCAGCCGCCCCCACCGGCAGCGTCACCGGCACCAGCGGCCG
The DNA here is from genome assembly GCA_035378545.1 of Micropruina sp. Lineage (GTDB taxonomy): Bacteria > Actinomycetota > Actinomycetes > Propionibacteriales > Propionibacteriaceae > Micropruina. The sequence goes on from DAOSUG010000250.1 coordinate 308, forward strand.
CACCGGTACCGGCACCATCGGCCGCCGCCTCGACACCGCAGGCGAGATTCCCGGCCGCGCCGAGTCTTCCGCCGCCGGAGGCCGGGCCACCGAGAGCTGAGCCGCCACGACCCCCGGAAAGAGGGCGGACTTCTTCGACACCGCCGCCCCGGCCCCGGCCGGCCTGACCGAACCAGTGAACCGAGCCGGTGACCGATCCCGGCGTGACCGAACCACCAGAGCAGAAAGGCGCAAGAGATGGCCAGGAGCAGCAGCGGCGGTGGGCCCCGTCAGTTCGTGTACCCGCCGCGACCGACGGCCGGCATCGTGGGCCGGTTCGGCATCGTCGACCTGGCCTTCTTCGCCGCGGCGCTGGCCCTGCTATGGATCGGGTTCCGGCTGATCCCGGTGTCGGTGTGGTGGCTGGTCGGACTCGGCGCGGTGGCGCTGCTGCTGGCCGCGTTCCCGTTCCCGCGGATCGGCGGCCGCCCGCTGACGGCGTACCTGCATCCGGTGGCCGCCGCGGTGGGGGACCGGCTCACCCGGCGCGGCGTGTTCCGAGGGGCCGTGTTCGCCCCCGCCTCGCTGGCCCACCGGATGGATCTGCCCGGCGACCTGGTCAACTTCCGCGTCGTGGCGGTGCCCACGCCAGACGGCCGGTCGACGGTCGGGTTGATGGTCAACGACCGGGAGAAGGTGGCGTGCGCGGCGCTGCTCACGTTCGGCTCCGCGATGCTGCTGGAGGGCAGCGCCGAGCAGGGCATGCGGCTGGACGACTGGGAAGCGGTGATGGAAACCTTCTGCGCCCAGGGCGCGGGAGTGTCCCGGTGGCAGTTGCTGGCCCGCACCGCCCCGGACGTGGTGAACGTGGCCAGCCGGCACGCCCGGGAGCACGCCACGGTCCGCACGGGGCCGGCGTGGCAGGCGACCCAGGAACTGATCGCGCAGGCGGCGCCGGCGGCGCAGCGCCACGAGGTGTATCTGATCGTCGCGTTCGACCTGCGCGCGCTGACCGACGAGATCGCCTCGCTGTCCGAGGGTTCCAGCCGGGACGAGGCAATCGGTGTGGTCGTGTTGGAGCGGCTGCTGGACCTGGAACGGGGCATCACCGAGGCCCGCATCGCCAGCCGCGGCTGGCTGCGGCCCGGCCAGTACGCGGCGCTGATCCACACCCAGTTCGACCCCGAGTCGCTGCCGCTGCATGACGTGCTCGCCGGGCAGGACCACGACCTGGACCCCCGGCTGGCCGGCCCGTCGGCGACAGAGCGGGCGTGGAAATCGTTCCGGCATGACTCGGCGGTGTCCCGCACGGTGTGGGTGCACGAGCTGCCGAAGCGGCCGGTCGCCACCAACTGGTTGGCGCCGGTGCTGCAGCAGTCCGGGCTGCGCCGCACCCTGTCGCTGGTCGCCGAGCCGCTGGGTGAGGTCAAGGCGCAGGCGTCCGCGGAGCGGCAGGCGCTGCGCGCCGAAGGCTCCGCCGCGCAACGGCACAAGCTGGGCCGGCCGACCACGGCCCGGCTGCGCAAGGAGGCCCAGGCGGCGCTGGACCAGGACGAGGCGCAGGCCGACGGGGACGGCGTGTTCCGGTACCACCTGTTCCTGACGGTCACCGCGCCGGACGAGAAAACACTGACCCGTCAGATGCTCTCGGCCCGGCGCCGGCTCATCCGGGCCCGCTGCCAATCGATCGTGCTGTACGGGGAACAGGACCAGGCCTTCTTCGCCGGAGCGCTGCCGCTGGCCCGCGGCCTGTCCCCGATGCGAGGAGTGGCCGGCGTATGACCACCCAACGAACAAGCACCGGCCCAACCACCGAACGCACGAGCACCGGATATGCGGCCGGCGCTGGTCGCCCCGCCCGCCGGACGCGGGGCGCCGCCTTCGGCGCATTGTCCAGCGCGGTGCCCGGGGTGTCGGTGCCCGGAGAGGTCGCCCGCCGACTGGCGCAGCGGGACGCCGCCGCCGCGGCCGCCGCGGTGGAGCAGCGGGCCGAGCGGGAGCGGCGGCACCTGCAACGGCTGACCCACGGCACCGGGCTGGACCGCCGCGGCGCGAAAGGCCTGGGTGCGGGCAGGTTGTGGGGGCGGATGCGGCTGCAACCGCACACCGCGCCGTCCCGGATGCTCAAGGGCATCTACCCGTGGATCATGGATCCCGGGTTGGGGGTGCCCGGCGCCTACGTCGGGCAGGACCTGTTCAGCCAGGCCAGTTTCCTGTTCGACCCGTTCGAGTTGTATGCGGCGGGGGTGATCTCCTCGCCGAACATGGCGCTGGTCGGAGAGATCGGCGCCGGCAAGTCCGCGCTGATGAAATCGCTGATCCTGCGGCTGCTGGTGTTCGGAATCTCGTTCTCCTGGGTGCAGGTCAAACCCGAGTACGAGGACCTGTGCGCCGCCCTGGGCATCTCGCCGCTGCGGATCGGCCCCGGGCAGCTGGTTCGGCTCAACCCGTTGGCCGAGGTGCGTCGGCACCCGGACCAGAACGACATCGAGCACCGGGCCGGCAACCGATCTCGTCGCATCGCCCTGCTGGAAGGGCTGCTGCAGGTCGCGCTGCGCCGCGGGATGCGGCCGGTGGAACGGTCGGTGATCGGGTGGGCGTTGGACGCCGCCACCGGCGCCGACCACAACGCCGCGACGACGCTGGCGCCTGTGTCGCTGCCGTCCCTGCTCGGCGAGCTGGTCGTGCCGCAACGGTGGGAGCATCGCGCCGTCGAGCTGGGGTTGGACGCGGCGGACCTAGCCGATCAGGCGCAGGACGTGCGGCTGGCGCTGGCCGAGCTGGTGTCGGGGTCGCTGTCGGGGATGTTCGACTCGACCGAGCCGCGCAACACCGCGTTCGACTTCAGGGCAGTGGGCACCGTGGTCGATCTGAACCGGGTGCGGCACAACGAGATGCTCACCGTGCTGTCCATGGTGTGCGCGCAGTCGTCGATGGAAGCCGAGCTCATGCACCCGGACGCACCGCGTCGGCTGGTCGGCTACGACGAGGCGTGGATGGCGATGCGGTACCTGCCGCTGCTGCGCCGATTCCAGGAGCAGTGGAAGCTGTCCCGGCTCTACGGCATCGCGAACTGGATCGCCTTTCACCGGTTCACCGACCTGGACGCCATCGGCGACGCCGGCAGCGAGACCCGCAACCTGGCCACCGGCCTGCTGGAGGACACCGGTATCAAGATCGCCTACCGGCAGGGTGAGGCGGCGCTGCCGGTGACCGGTGCGTTGATGAGCCTGTCGGACGTGCAGGAGGACCTGCTGCGGTTCCTTAAGCAGGGCGTGGGCCTGTGGAAGATCGGCGAGCGGACCGCGGTGGTCAAGCACATCTTGTCCTCGGTGGAGAGGCCGCTGGTCAACACCGACTCCCGGATGAAGGTCATCGCCGGCATCGATGACATCTCCGACGCCGAATGGGACGCCCTGCTCGAGCAGCACGCCACCGGAGACGCGGCGTGATCCACCCTCGCTCCCGTTCCCTACGACCTGGGATCACCGGCGAGGCGCACGCGGGGCAGCCGGCGCGTGCGGACAGCCGGTCGGTCACCGCCGGCGCCTCCACCGGCAGTTGGGTGCTGCTGGCAGGCGGCACCGTCCTGGCCGTGGCGATGCTTACGGCGCCGCCGCTGGCCGGTCATCTGGCCTATCTGGTCACCGGCCGTGGATGGCCGGACGCCGGATCCCCGGCGGCGGCCGCCGTGGGCATGCTGGTCTCGCCCGGTGACCCGACCCGGGGCTGGCCCGACGTCCAGGGCCGGCCGGCGGTGGCGCTGGTGTGGGCGCTGACCGCGGTCCTGCTCACCGCGCTGGTGGCCGTGAGCGCCGCGGCTGTGCTGCTGCGGCGGCGGACGCACCGGCCCCGCCCCGCGGGGGTGGCCACCGCGGCCCAGGAAAG
>DAOSUG010000251.1:0-4173 GCA_035378545.1 Micropruina sp.
CCTGGTGCTCACCGGGGAGGGCTCGATGGACGCCCAGACCCTGTCGGGCAAGACCCCCGCCGGGGTCGCCGAGGTCGCCGCACGCTTCGGCGTGCCCGTGATCGCCTTCGCCGGACGCCTCGGTGACGACGCGGAGGTGCTGGTCGGCAACGGTTTCGCGGCGGTGGTGCCGATCGCCACGGGTCCGTGCGACCTGGCCTCCGCTCTCGCGGACGGTGCGCTGAACCTGCAACGCGCCGTGGCGACCGCGATGCGGCTCTACCAACTCTGAGCCGGCATCCCGGCGCATAGCGTCATGCCGGCGGATCCGTCATCCCGGCGAACGCCGGGATCTCGGTTGGCGCGCTGCGGACGTTGCGGGTGGACCGCGAGACGCAGCTATGAGGCGCCGCAGCGGCTGACGCAACGTGAGGACCTGAGCAGAGATCCCGGCTTTCGCCGGGATGACAGACCAAGAACAACAAGGAGAAACACATGTCCGACAGCATTCGCAGCATCGCGCTCAGTTCCGTGGTGCTGCCTTTGAAGACCGAGATCAGCGACGCCAAAGTGTTCACCGGCGGCAGAAGCCGATGACTCAGGTTGACTTCCTGTTCGCCGAGATCGCGACCGCGCACGGCCATAGCGGGGTGGGCTTCTCATACCACCTCAGGCGGATTTCTCAACACCCCGCTGGAACAGATGCTCGAGAACGCCACCGCCAGCCGTGAGGCGGGCATCGGCGGTATCAAGATCAAGGTCGGTCACCCGGATCGCAACGTCGACATGACCCGGCTCACCGCCATGCGTGAGCACCTGGGTGACGACTTTCCGTTGATGGTGGACGCAAACCAGCAGTGGGACCGTCCGACCGCCATGCGTATGTGCCGAGCCATGGAGCCGTTCAACCTGATCTGGATCGAAGAGCCGCTGGACGCCTACGACTACCTCGGTCACGCCGAACTGGCCCGCGCCATCGACACCCCGATCGCCACCGGTGAAATGCTCGCCTCGATCGCCGAGCACGTGAAGCTGATCGAGAACGGCTCCTGCGACATCATTCAGCCCGACGCCCCGCGCGTAGGCGGCATCACCGAGTTCCTGCGGCTCACCACTCTGGCCGCCCAGGCCGGGCTGCAGTTGGCGCCGCACTTCGCCATGGAGATCCACTGTCACCTGGCTGCCACCTACCCGATCGAACCTTGGGTCGAGCACTTCGACTGGCTCGACCCGCTGTTCAACGAACGCATGCAGATCGCGGACGGACGCATGATCGTGTCCGATCGCCCTGGACTGGGAGTGACCCTGTCCGACCAGCTTCGGGCCTGGACGGTGGACAGTTGCGTGATCAAGGCAGGCTGAGGGCGAGCAAGATCAGCTGCGCACCGGAGTCCAACCCCGCCTAACTTTCCAGCGCCTGCGCAACTCCGCGGAGTTGCGCAGGCGCTGGAAAGTTAGGGGGGCGCTCGCGGGCTCGTCGGCACCCGACCCGACACCCGGAGGTGGCAGTTACAACACGAATGCATAACAGCTCGGCAATTCGGTGGCCGGTGAGTAGCCACCCCGGTAGCCTCCCCAGACAAGCTACGGCGGCATCAAGCCGTGCATCCTGATGGGAGAACAAGTTGAGAAAGCAGATTTCCCTGCGCCGCGGGGTCGCCGCGACCGCTGCGGTTGCGCTGCTGGCCGGCTTCGGCGGCTGCGTGCAGAGCCAGCGTGCGACCACCAGCCCCGGTGCGACCACCGGTGGCGACACCAAGGACACGTTCGTGTTCGCGGCATCGTCCGACCCGGTGATGCTCGACCCGGCGATGGCCAGTGACGGCGAGACCTTCCGGGTTGCCCGTCAGCAGTTCGAGGGCCTGCTCGGCACCAAGCCCGGCACCACCGAGCTCGAGCCCCTGTTGGCCACCGCCTGGAAGGCCTCGGACGACAACTCGTCGTTCACGTTCACGCTGCGCGACGGGGTCAAGTTCTCTGACGGCACCGACTTCAACGCCGAGGCCGTCTGTGCCAACTTCGACCGTTGGTACAACTGGACCGGCATCAACCAGTCCGAGAACATCACCTACTACTACGGCAAGCTGATGCGCGGTTTCAAGACCGGCGCCAACAGCGGTGACGCGCTGTACAAGAACTGTGAGGCCAAGAGCCCCACCGAGGTGACGATCAACCTGACCAGCCCCTTCGTGCACTTTCCGGACGCCATGACGCTGCCGGCCTTCTCGATGCAGTCGCCGACCGCGTTGAAGAAGTACAACGCCGACAACACCAGCGGCAGCGAGGACGACCCCCGCTTCTCTGAGTACGCGACCGCGCACCCGACCGGCACCGGCCCGTTCGTGTTCGAGTCGTGGGATCGTGGCCAGCAGGTCAAGCTCAAGCGCAACGACAACTACTGGGGCGACAAGGCCAAGGTCTCCGAGGTGATCATTCGCACCATCTCCGACCCCAAGGCCCGCACCCAGGAACTGCAGGCCGGCAACATCGACGGCTACGACCTGGTGGCTCCGGCCGACCAGTCCACGCTGAAGAACGCGGGCTTCCAGATTCTGAACCGTCCGGCGTTCAACATTCTGTACCTGGGCATGAACCAGAAGGTGAAGGCCCTGTCGGACATCCGGGTGCGCCAGGCCATCGCCTACGCGATCGACAAGGACGCCCTGATCAAGCAGGTGATGCCCGAGGGCACCACGGCAGCGATCAACTTCATGCCCGACAACGTGACCGGCTGGAACGGCAACGTCGAGAAGTACGCCTACAACCCCGACAAGGCCAAGCAGCTGTTGAAGGAGGCCGGGCAAGAGAACCTGACCCTCGACTTCAACTACCCGACCGGCGTCTCGCGGCCCTACATGCCTTCGCCCGAAGACATCTACACCTCGCTGAAGGCGCAGCTCGAAGCGGTCGGCATCACGGTGAAGCCGGTGGCCAACAAGTGGAGCCCCGACTACCTCGACCTGATTCAGGGCGGCAGCAGCCACGGCATCCACCTGCTGGGCTGGACCGGTGACTACAACGATCCCGACAACTTCGTCGGCGTGTTCTTCGGCACCAAGGCCAACGAGTGGGGCTTCGACAACCCCGAACTGTTCAAGGCGCTCAGCGAGGCGCGCGCCATGGGCGATGCGGCCGCTCAGAAGGCCAAGTACGAAGAGATCAACAAGATGATCGCCGACTTCGTGCCCGGTGTTCCGCTCACCCACGCCCCGCCGTCCCTGGCCTTCGCCAAGGGCGTCCAGGGTTACGTGCCCTCGCCAGTGCAGGACGAGGTGTGGAACGTCGTGACGATCACCAAGTGATCGCCTCACCGATCGCTTGATCTGCGGGCCGGGTCGGTACCACCATTGCGTGGGCCCGACCCGGCCCCCGACACCAAAGGCACCGCATGCTCAGGTTCGCCGTCCGCCGCATTCTGCTGCTGATCCCGGTGCTGTTCGGGCTGAGCGTGCTGCTGTTCCTGTGGCTTCGGGCGCTGCCGGGCGACCCGGCCCGGGCACTGCTCGGCGAGAAGGCGACGCCCGAGGCGATCGCCAGGATCAACGAGCAGTACGGCTTCAACAAGCCGATCCTGCAGCAGTACCTCACCTACGTCGGCCAGTTGGCCCGCGGCGACTTCGGCAGCAGCCCCCGCACGGGTGAACCGGTGGTCGAGACCTTTCTGCTGCGCTTTCCGGCCACCATCGAACTCGCCGTCGCGGCCCTGCTGTTCGCGGTCGTGGTCGGCATTCCGCTGGGGTACCTGGCCGCCAAGCGGGCCGGGGGCCTGATCGACACGCTCACCGTGTCGGCCTCGCTGGCCGGTGTGGTGATTCCGGTCTTCGTGCTCGCCTACCTGCTCAAGGTGGTGTTCGCGGTCGGGCTGCCCGGCTGGGAGTGGCTCGCGGTGCTGCCGTCGTCCGGTAGACAGACGGTCACCATCGACGCCACCCACGTGACGAACTTCTACGTGCTGGACGGCCTGCTCACCGGCGAGTTCGACGCCGCGTGGGACGCCATCCTGCACCTGATTCTGCCCGCCATCGCGCTGGGCAGCATTCCGCTGGCCATCATCGTGCGCATGACCCGGGCCTCGGTGCTCGACGTGCTGCACGAGGACTACGTGCGCACCGCCAAGGCCAAGGGGCTCGACCCCGGCCTGATCAGCCGCAGGCACGTGCTGCGCAACGCGCTGCTGCCGGTCACCACCACCAT
>DAOSUG010000252.1:0-4157 GCA_035378545.1 Micropruina sp.
GTCCATGAACGCCTCGTCGACCACCAGCAGCCGTCCTTCACCGGCCCCGAGCAGGGCCTCGCGGGTGTGCAGCCAGCCGGTCGGGTTGGTTGGGTTGCCGACGAACAGCGCGTCGGCCCAGGCGGGCAGGCCGGTGAGCGCGGGCACGTCGCGTCCGGCATGCACCGGCAGCAGCCAGCGCTGCACGGCGTGGCCCGCGGCGCGCAGGGCCGCCTCGGGTTCGGTGAACTGCGGGTGCACGACCAGCGGGTGCCGGGCGGTCAGGGTGCGGGCGACCAGCGCGAACGCCTCGGCGCCGCCGGCGGTGGGCAGCACCATCCGCTCCGGCACCCCGTGCGCGGCCGCGAGGGCGGCGCGGGCGGCGCCGGCGTCGGGATAGCTGCCCAGCGACGCGGTGGTCCCGTCGATGGTGGCGGCCAGCCAGTCCGGCGGGCCGGGCAGCAGCACGTTGACGGCCAGGTCGACCAGGTCGGGGGCGATGTCGTGGTCGCCGTGGTGGTGCAGGTCGATGCCGTCGCCGAGTGCCGGACGCGCCGGCGCCGGGCCGGCCGCAGCGACGAACTCGTCCGAGGACTGTGCGGCCGCGAACCGGGCGGCGGCGTCAGCGAACCGCTGGGCGCACTGCGGGTGCCCGGCCCAGTGCACGTGCAGGTAGGACGCGTGAACGGTGGGACGTCCGCTGCCTGCCGGGTCGAGCGAGAAGCCCGCGGGGGTATCCGCCCAGGTCCAGGCCGGGGCGACGCCCGCGGATGGGGTGGTCGTGGTGCGGTGGAACTCGTGGCCGCTGACCGCCTGGCCGGCCGCAGCGAGCAGGGTGTCGGCGGGTGCCACGGCGGCGCGGTAGCCGAGGCTGAGCCGCGGCGTCATCCGGGCCGAGGCCGGCAGCGTCCCGACCATCGGATGGCCGTCCAGGTGGTCGGCCAGGTACAGCTGGCCGGCGCATTCGGCGACCGTCGGCAGCCCGGCCGCGACCGCGTCCCCGATGGCCGTGCGCAGCGCCGCGTTGCGGCTGAGTTCGACGGCGTGCACCTCGGGAAAGCCGCCGCCGATGTACAGCCCGGCCAGGCCGGCGGGCAGGGCCGCGTCCAGCAGCGGGTCGATTTCGACCACCTGTCAGCCTGCCGCGGCGAGCAGTTCGGCCGTTTCGGGGTAGCGAAAGGTGAAGGCCCGTCCGGCGAGCAGGCCGATCACCGGACGGTCGGCGACCGGACGCACCACGTGCGCCGGATCCCAGGCCGTCGCCTGCAGCGGGCCGGCCGTGGCGGCCAGGTCGAGCAGGGCGTCCAGGTCGACGTGAGCGGCGATGTGGGTGGCGAGTGCCTTGATGGTGGCCGCCGATTCGGCCCGCTCGGCGGCCGGTACCAGCCCCAGGTGCCGCGACGGCGCGGCGATCGCGGCGCTGCGCGGCACGGTGCCCAGCACCGGCAATCCGGCGCGCTCGAACACCGCGGCGAGTTCGGCGGCGTGTCGTTCGCTCGCCACCCGGTTCACCACGACCCCGGCGATCCGCACCCGCGGATCGAAGTGCCGCAGTCCGAGGGCGGCCGCCGCAGCGGTGCGCGACGACCCGGCGGCGTCCACGACCAACACGACCGGGGCGTCGAGCAGCCGGGCGACGTGCGCGGTGGAGCCGTGGCCGTCGCGGCCCAGTTGGCCGTCGAACAGGCCCATCACGCCCTCGACGATGGCGACGTCGGCCGGCGTGGGCCGCGTGACGCCGTGCAGGAACAGTCGCGGCACCAGCTGCTCGCTGGTCAGCACCACGTCCAGGTTGCGTCCGGGACGGCCCGTCGCCAATGTGTGATAACCCGGATCGATGAAATCCGGGCCGACCTTGAAGCCGGCCACCACCCGTCCGGACGAACGCAGCGCGGCCATCAGCCCGGTCGCGATGGTGGTCTTGCCGGCCGAGGAGTTGGCGGCGGCGATGACCACCCGTGGAATGCTTACCATTCGATGCCCGCCTGCCCCTTCTGGCCGAGATCGAACGGGTGCTTGCGCTTGGTCATCTCGGTGACGGTGGTGGCGATCTCGAGCAACTCGGCAGGGGCGTTCCGGCCGGTCACCACCACGTGCTGAACCCCTGGTCGATCCCGCAATGCACGCACCACGTCGTCGATGTCGAGCCACCCCCAGGTCAGCGGATAGGTCAGTTCGTCCAGCACGTACAGCCGGTGCCGCTGCGTCGCGAGCCGATCGGCGACCTCGGCCCAGGCCTCGCGCGCGGCGTCCGCTCGGTCGGGATCGGTGCCCGCCCCGCGCACCCAGTGGCGGCCCCAACCGGTGGCGAACCAGGCCACCTCGCCGCCGGCGCCGGTGCGCTCGTGCTCGGCGCCGAGCGCTTCGAGCGCGGCCCGCTCGCCGCTGACCCACTTGCCCGACTTGATGAATTGGAACACCCCGATCGACCAGCCCTGGTGCCAGGCCCGCAGCGCCAGGCCCATCGCGGCGGTGGTCTTGCCCTTGCCCTCGCCGGTGTTCACGATCAGCGCCGGACGCAGCCGCCGCTCGCGGGTGCTGATTCCGTCGGCCGGCACGTCGGCCGGTTGGCCCTCAGGCATGTCGCGCTTGCGTCCGGGTGCTCACGGCCCCCGATTGTGCCGCATCTAGCTACTCTGCTGGCCATGAACGACGAACTCGGCATCGACGGCCGGCTCACCGCAGGCTTGCCCGATGAGGCTTTCGTCACCGACGGCCTGCTGACCAAGCGGGTGCTGCGCGCCTTCGCCCTGGCGATGCTGGCGCCGCGCGCCGGCGAGCTGTTGTGGGACCTCGGTGCGGGCACCGGCTCGATCGCCGTCGAGTGGTGCCGGCTGCACCCGGCCAACCGGGCGGTCGCCGTCGAGCGGAACGCCGAGCGGGCCGCGCGGATCCTGATCAACGCCGAGAACCTCGGTGCGGCCGGACGGATCGACGTCCGCACCGCGGCGGTAGCCGACGTGCTGGCCGAGCTGCCCGCGCCGGACGCGGTCTTCGTCGGCGGCGGCGTCCGGGCCGAGATCCTGGACGAGGGCTGGGACGCGCTGCCGTCCGGCGGGCGACTGGTGGTGCACAGCGTGACCGCCGACTCCGACGCCGTGCTGCTGGCCCTGCACCAGCGGGTGGGTGGCGAGCTGAGCCGGATCGCGGTCGAGGTGGCCGAACCGATCGGACGCTTCACCGGCTTCCGTCCGCTGCGCACCGTCACCTGCTGGGCCGCCACCAAGGGCTGAGTCGGCACCGACGCCGGGGTGCTGGTCGAGCTGACGACACCTGCGAGGGGGCTTCGACTCGACCAGCGACTGACCAACCGACCGCGACCCGACGGTTTTGCCGATTCGCCCGCGCCGATGCCGGTGCGGTGACAGGATCGAGGTGCCGTCCACGACACGGAACCCGGTGCGAATCCGGGGCGGTCGGGCCACTGTGATCCCAGCGATGGGTAGCCAGATACGTGTGTGGACGACGGTTCCTTGGGCCACGTCACCTAGAAAGGGAACTCGTCGATGCATATCGCTGAGGGATTCCTACCCGTTGTTCACTGCGTCGCCTGGTACGCAGTCTCGGCCCCGTTCGTCATTCACGGGGCGCGCAAGGTCATCGAAGAGGCGAAGGAGCACCCCGAATCGCGGCTGCTGCTCGCCGCCGCCGGTGCCTTCACCTTCGTGCTGTCCTCGATCAAGCTGCCCTCGGTCACCGGCAGCTCGTCGCACCCGACCGGCACCGGCCTGGGCGCGGTGCTGTTCCGACCACCGGTGATGGCCTTCATGGCCACCGTCGTGCTGATCTTTCAGGCGCTGCTGCTGGCGCACGGCGGCATCACCACCCTGGGCGCCAACGTGTTCAGCATGGGCATCGCCGGCCCGTGGATCGGTTTCTGGTGCTGGCAGTTGTCGAACAAGCTGGGCTGGCACCGCAACGTCGGCATGTTCCTCGCCCTGGCCTTCGCCGACCTGTCCACCTACGTCGTCACCAGCGTCCAACTGGGCCTGGCCTTCCCCGACCCGGTCTCCGGTGTGGTCGGCTCGGTGGCCAAGTTCATGGGCGTGTTCGCCATCTCGCAGGTTCCGCTGGCGATCGCCGAGGGCATCCTTGGGGTGCTGGTCTTCCGCGTGCTGATCGACGTCGCGAAGCCCGAACTCGAGCGTCTCGGTGTGATCAAGCCGGCGGCGCCGGCA
>DAOSUG010000253.1:0-4149 GCA_035378545.1 Micropruina sp.
GGCGTGGTCACGCAAGAGGCGCACCTGTTTCACGACACCATCCGCATGAACCTGCTGTACGCCAAGCCGTCCGCCACCGACGCCGAACTCGAGGCGGCGCTGCGCGCGGCGCAGGTGTGGCGGCTGGTCGAGTCGCTGCCCGAGGGCCTCGACACGGTGGTCGGCGATCGCGGACACCGGCTCTCGGGGGGCGAGAAGCAGCGGTTCGCGATCGCCCGGCTGCTGCTCAAGGGTCCGGGGCTGGTGGTGCTGGACGAGGCGACCGCCCACCTCGACAGCGAGAGCGAGGCCGCCGTCCAGCGCGCGTTGGACGCCGCACTGGCCAACCGCACGTCCCTGGTGATCGCCCACCGGCTTTCGACCGTGCGCGGCGCAGACCACATTCTCGTGGTCGCGGGCGGACGCATCGTCGAGGAGGGCACGCATGTGGACCTGCTCAGTCGTGGTGGACTGTACGCCGACCTGTACCGCACCCAGTTCGCAGAGCAGGCCGACAGCCGTACCGCCGCTAGGAGTTTGCTGAACGGTGCTGTTCCGAGCGAGGACGTGCCCGGCGGGATGAGCTGAGCCCCCCAGATCTGGAGGTCGTATTGGACATACGGGCCCAGATATGGGGGGATCAGATCGCCCGCCGGGTGCGCCGCAGCCGGGACATGATTGTTCAGCAGGCTCCTAGAGAACGAGGCTGAGCAGCATCACGCCCGCCAGCCCGATCACCGACAGCACCGTCTCCATCAGCGACCAGGTCTTGAACGTTTCGCCGACGCTCAGCCCGAAGTACTCCTTGACCATCCAGAAACCGGCGTCGTTGACGTGGCTGAGAAACACCGAGCCCGCACCGATCGCCAGCACCATGAGGGCGACATGTGAGGGCGAGAGTCCGGTGGCCAGCGGGGCCATGATGCCCGAGGCGGTGATGGTGGCCACCGTGGCCGAACCCGTGGCCAGCCGGATCGCAACCGACACCAGCCAGGCTGAGAACAGCACCGGCAGCGCGGCCTGCACCAGTGCGTTGGCCAGCATCTCGGCGATCTTCGAGTCGACCAGGGTCTGCTTGAAACCACCGCCGGCGCCCACGATGAAGAGAATTCCCGCGATCGGCGCGAACGAGGCGCCCACCTGCTCGCCGACTTCGGCGAGGCTCTTGCCGAGCGCGTAGCCGAACACGAACATCGCGACCACGGTGGTGATCAGCAGGGCGATCAGCGGCGTACCGATGAAGGCGACCACGTGGCCGACGGGTGACTTGTCGATGCCGGTCGTCTCGACCAGGGTGGCGGCCAGCATCAACGCGACCGGCAGCAGAATGACGGTCAGCGACGCCCCGAATCCCGGACGCTTCGCACCCTCGGCGGGCGGCTTGCCGAGAAAGTCCTCGCGGGCCGGGTGCGGCACCCATTTCGCCATCGGCTTGGCGAGCAGCGGGCCCGCCAGGATCACGCAGGGAACTGCGATGAGCAGACCGAGCCCGAGGGTGAGGCCGAGGTTCGCATTGAGTGCCGAGATGGCGATCAGGGGGCCGGGGTGCGGCGGCACCAGCCCGTGCAGGGCGGACAGCCCGGCCAAAGCAGGGATGCCGAGCAGCACCACCGGTAGCTTCGCGCGGCGGGCAGCGAACATCACGACCGGGATCAGAATGACGATGCCGACTTCGAAGAACAGCGGAATGCCGACGATGAACGCGATCAGTGCCATGGCCCATGGCAGCCGCTGCACGGGCGTCCCGTCGAGAATGGTGTCGACGATGGTGTCGGCCCCACCCGACGAGACCAGTAACGTGCCGATCATCGATCCGAGAATGATCAGGACGCCCACTCCCGACAGGGTCGAGCCCAGCCCGGAGAGAAAACTCTTGAAGGTGTCCGCGTAGGGCACGCCCGCCGACAGCGCCATGACGGCCGAGCCGCCCATCAGCGCAAGGAACGGGTGCACCTTGAGCCAGACGATCAAGACGATGATGGTGGCGATGCCGGCGAGTGCGGCGATGATGAGCTGAGCGGACATGGGCGGTGACTTCCTTGTCGTGGCCGGGGGCGGCCAAGGGTGGTGCGCCTCAGTCTGTCGGCTTGTCAGCGCAAAAGCGATGGGTGCGCGACCATTCGAAACGCGGACGCTGCCCTCGGGTCAGCCACCGCACCGATTGCGGCTGCGTCGGTCGTGGCCGGTCTCTCTTGTCGCCCCGGTTGGTGCGCTGGGTTGCCGCGGAGTGGGGTGCACCCCGGCCGCCCGCACCATCAGCCTCACCGGCTCCGCAGTGAGTTGTCCGACATCCGACCACTCCCGGACGGGTGCCCTCACTCCGCTTCAATCCGGCTTTGGGTGCCTGGCATTCTCAAAGTTCGAGCTTGTCGAGACCCCCGCCACATCGAGGAGCCTGCGGAACACGAATATCGCGACCACGGTGGTGATCAGCAGGGCGATCAGCGGCGTACCGATGAAGGGCGACCACGTGGCCGACGGGTGACTTGTCGATGCCGGTCGTCTCGACCAGCGTGGCGGCCAGCATCAACGCGAGCGGCAGCAGAATGACGGTCAGCGACGCCCCGAATCCCGGACGCTTCGCACCCTCGGCGGGCGGCTTGCCGAGTCTCGGCTGCGGCGCACCCGGCGGGTGATCTGAGCCCTCCGTATCTGGGCCCGTATGTCCTATACGACCTCCAGATCTGGGGGGCTCAGCTCATCCCGCCGGGCACGTCCTCGCTCGGAACAGCATTGTTCAGCAGACTCCGAGCCGACCGATGCCGCGCTGCCGGCAGCCACCAATCACCGCGGACGCGTTCTGGATCCAAATGTGGCCGGTCAACCGCGTAGTTACCGATGCCTTGGCGCCGGCATCGCGGGAGGTATCCGCTGTCGCCCAGCATGACGTCCGAACCCGTTCGATTGCCAACCACCAAGACCTGCGTGGATAACGCAAATATCTATCTACATCCTTGCCGAGAAGGTGAGCGTTGTTCGAAAAAGTGTCAGAGGCGGTCTGTAGCGTGAATGTCGTGGAGCAGTACAGCGACCTTACCGACAGCCAACTGGTGGCCGTGATCGATGCTGCCCTGGATGCGCTGACCACCCGGGGGCCGGACCTGTCCAACGATCGTGCCCAGTTGGCGGTGTTCGCGGCCGCGATCCGCACCCAGGGACGACTGCAAACCTTCATCCACACCCGCGCCGCACAACTCGATACCGACGAGGTCGCCCAACGCGCCCATGGCACCTCCCTGACCACCTGGGCGATCACCACCCTGACCCACACCCACCGCGAAGCAGCCACACTCGTCAAAGCCGGTGAGCAACTCGGCCGGTTCCCCACCATCACCAACGCCGCACAAGCCGGTGCCGTGTCACCGGCCCAGGCCGACGCGATCACCCAGGTACTCACCGACCTACCCGACGACCTACCCGCCTCCACACTGGTGCAAGGCGAACAGCTGATGCTCGACTTCGCCGCCACCTTCAACTCCACCGAACTACGCCGACTCGCCCACCACCTACTCGAATGCCTCGCCCCCGAAGTCGCCGACCAGAAAGAAGCCGACCGGCTCGAACGCAACCACCGGCACGCCCAACGCACCCGGCACCTGACCTTCACCCCCGACCACCACGGATCGGTGTTCCTCAAAGGCAGCCTGCCCAGCCCCGACGCCGCCACCCTCATCGCCCTGATCGACTCCTACGTCACCGCGCAACGCGGCATCGACCGACTCGACCCACGCACACCCACCCCCACCCCCGGCATGCGACGCGCTGATGCCCTGATGGCACTCGTCCACGCCCACAGCCAAGCCGAAACTGCCCCGAAACGGGCCGGTGACCGGCCCCGCGCCACCATCACCCTCGACTACGCCACACTCGAAGCCACCGCCAAACAACTCGGACTACTCCAAGGCCGGCTCGGCCCCACCAACGAACCCATCCCCGGCAGCGTGCTACGCCGCCTGCTCTGCGACGCCGACATCCTGCCCATCATCCTCGGCAGCGACGGCATACCCCTCGACGTCGGCCGAACCCAACGACTCGTCACCCCCACCATCCGCGCCGCCCTCGACCAACGCGACCAAGGCTGCGTCTTCCCCGGCTGCGACAAACCACCCACCAACTGCCACGCCCACCACATCCAACCCTGGTGGAACGGCGGCACCACCGCCCTACACA